>DASQTT010000211.1:0-5597 GCA_035641735.1 Actinomycetota bacterium
CCCCGCCTCGACGATCGAGCGGGTGGACTTCGACGAGCGCATCGTGTTCGTGGAACGGACGAAGGACGAGATCGAGCACGCGCCGGAGTTCGATCCCGACCGTGGGGTGGACGCGAGCTTCCGTGAGGAGCTCGCCGGCTACTACGGCGGAGCGCGCGTCAGGAGCTAGGCGACGCGATCGCCGGACGCGGACCCGGGAGGCCACGAGGCCTCCCGGGTCGGCTCATGTCTGGGGCCGATCCTCGTCGACACGGCGCGCCCAGAGCATCAGGTCGTCGGCCGAGGACGGCACCGGACGGTCCGGTGCCGCCCAACGGAGCCGCTGGAACCAGCGCTGATACGCCGCGTGGACGGGGAAGATCCAACGCTGCACGAACGCCGTGGACAGTCGACGGTTCGAACGCAGGGCCCGAACCCGAAGCGGGGTGAGCGCGGCGAGCGCCGGGCGCGTCCACGCGAAGCCCCCGATCTCGAACCCCGCGGCATGCACCTTCTCGAGAAGGACCTCGGGCTCGTCACGCCGGACGTGACCGCACGCGTCGTCCAGCGGCGACCATCTCGAGGCGTGGATCGGGGTCGAGATGACGAGCAAGCCGCGTGGCCGGAGGACACGGGCGATCTCGTCGAGGAGCGTGACGTCGTCCTCCACGTGCTCGAGGACCTCGAAGGCGAGCGCCGCCCCGAAAGAGCGGTCCTCGAACGGGAGTCGGCTGCCGGCCTCCGCGGTCCTCGCTCCCCGTGCTTCGAGATGTCGCAGGGCATGGAGCGAGGCGTCCACGAAGGTCGAGCTCGCGACCGGCGCCGTGGGGCGGAGCCCCGGTCCGATCTCCAGGACCGACCCGGCGCCGAGCAGCGGCGCCAGCCATCCCCATACGTGCGGACGGACCTGAACGACGTGCCCCGAGCCGCTCCATTTGTCCGCCTCGACGGCGGTGTCGCCCTCGCGGCGGCCGGGTCGCTCCAGGTCTCGCATCGAGGCGCGAGCATACCGGGCGACGTCCGGCGGCTCAGTCCGCGCGTGCGTACTCCGCGGCGCCCATCAGGTGCAGCGAAACGTAGGGCTCGTCGCCGACGACCCAGCTGTCGTGGTGGGGTGGGATCGCGAAGACGTCGCCCGGTTGCAGCACGAGTTCGCGTCCGTCCCGCATCCGGACGCCCGCCCGGCCGGACACCACGATCCCGAGATGTTCCACCGAGCAGAGCTCCTCATCGTTCGCCGCGCCGACGTGGGTCGACCACCGCCAGCCGGGCTCGTACCTCGCCCGACCGAGGATCGAGCGGGCGACCGTCACCAGATCGAACCTCCCCAGCTCGAATGTGCGGGCTTCGTCGGGGTCATCGAACCGCTTGATCTCCAGGTCCATCGAGGTTCCTCCCGCGACGTTCGGCATTTTGGCGGAGGCGGACGGGAATCGAACCCGCCAGGGAGCTCGTCGCCCCCTCGAACGGTTTTGAAGACCGCGGGGCCCACCAGGAACCCAGACGCCTCCGCGACCGAGGATAGCGGCGCCGGCTCCCTGACCCGTCGGTGCTACCGTCCGATCGTGACGGAGCCGAAACCGCCGAAGCAGCGGCACATCGCGCTGATCCTCGCGCGTGATCTCGCGGCGACCGTGGCGTCGCCGATGCTCCTGGTCGATCGCGACGGCGACCTCGTCTACTTCAACGAGCCGGCGGAAGGCATCCTGGGCCGTCCGTACGCCGAGGCGCAGATGAGCTCCGCCGAGCTCGCCAGGACCTTCAAGCCGGTCGACGAGTCCGGACGGCAGATCCCGCTCGACGAGCTCCCTCTCTCCCAGGCGTTCCGGAACGGCGTTCCGAGTCACGGGCACATCCGGATCGAGGCGATGGACGGCGAGCATCGCGACCTCGAGGTCGTCGCGATGCCGCTCTTCTCCGGACCCGATCGACTGGAGGGCGGTCTCGCGGTGTTCTGGGAACGAACGCCGGGGAGCTGACGTGCGCGCCAGGTTCTGGGGATCTCGAGGGTCGCTGGCGGCGCCCGGCCCCGACACGGTCCGGATCGGCGGCAACACGTCCTGCATCGAGGTGCGGACCGACGACGACCGCCTCGTGATCCTCGACTCCGGGACGGGGATCCGGCGACTGGGCGCGGCCCTGGACGGCGCCGCGCCTCCGCGCATCGACATCCTGCTCAGCCATCTGCACCTCGATCACCTCGAGGGGCTCGGGTTCTTCGCGCCGCTCTGGGACGCGGCGATGGAGCTGCATATCTGGGGCCCGCCCTCACCCACGAGGTCGCTCTCGGACCGGATCTCGCAGTACCTCTCGCCGCCGCTCTTCCCCGTGCGGCTCGCGGAGGTGCCGGCCAGGATCCGGCTCCACGACACGCCGGCCGAGCCGTGGTCCCTGGGATCCGCGACGATCAGGGCGCAGCCGATCATCCACCGAGGTCCCACCGTCGGGTACCGGATCGAGGACGCCGGACGCAGCCTCGCCTACCTCACCGACCACGAGCCCGCCCTGGCGGTCGACCTGGCGAAGGCGGATCCCGCGTGGGTCTCCGGGTTCGAGATCGCCGCCGGCGCCGACGTCCTGATCCACGATTGCCAATACACCGAGCAGGAGTACCCGGACCGGGCGGGGTTCGGACACTCCAGCACGCAGCACGTCGCCGAGTTCGCTCGGCTGGCGGGGGCGAGGCGGCTCCTGCTGTTCCACCACGACCCGAACCACTCCGACGACGAGCTCGAGGCGCTCTGCGAGCGGGTCCGGGAGCTGTGGACCGGCGGGTCGGTGGATCTCGCCCGCGAGGGCGACGCGATCGACTTCGACTGAACTCCCGCGGTTCCCCTCAACGTCGTGGGCCCACCGTACGATGGTCGTACCGATGGAAGCGGCGTTCTTCGACCTGGACAAGACCGTGATCTCGCGGTCCAGCACGCTCGCCCTGTCGCGGCCGCTGTACCGCGCCGGCATGGTCTCGCGGAGCCAGCTCCTCCGGGGCGCGTACGCCCAGCTCGTCTACCTCTTGGTCGGCGCCGACGAGGACAAGATGGAGCGGCTCAAGGACGGCATGTTGCAGCTGACGCGCGGCTGGGACCGGACCCAGGTGGAGCGGCTGGTCGAGAACGTGATCCTGGACGTGATCGATCCGTTCGTCTACGCCGAGGCTCTGGACCTGATGGAGCTCCATCGCGCGGAGGGCCGGAGGATCTACATCGTCTCGTCGTCACCGGAAGAGGTCGTGCGCCCCCTGGCCAGGCACTTCGGTGTCTCAGGCGTGATCGCCACGCGCGCGGGCGTCGGTCCGGACGGTCGCTACACGGGCGAGCTCGAGTTCTATGCCTACGGGGAGCAGAAGGCCGAGGCCGTGCGCGCCGTCGCGGCGCGAACGGGCATCGACCTGTCGGGGTCGTTCGCGTACACGGACTCGATCACCGACCGTCCCCTCCTGGAGGCCGTCGGCAACCCCGTGGCGGTGAACCCCGACCGCGAGCTGCGCAAGATCGCGGAGGAGCGAGGGTGGCAGATCCGTGACTTCCATCGGCCCGTGCGCCTGCGCACGAGGATCGCGTCGGCGGTGCCGGCGGCCAGGCCGGGCGTCGCGGCTGCTCTCGCCGCGGTGGGCGTCGCCGCGGTGCTCCTGTGGGTCGTGCTGCGCTCCCGCGCCGCCGGCCGCCGCGCCAGCCGGGTGTCGTGAGTCCCCGTCCCTTCCGGCTCGGCTCGCTCCTGTTGGCGTCGGCCCTCCTCGCCGCGTGCGAGCCGGCGCCCTCGCCGCCACAACCTCCGCCTCTCGCGCCACCGCCGGCGACGGATCCGAGCGGCGATCGGGCATGCGAGGAACCGGGGATCGAAGCGTCCGTCGTCCGTTTCCGCCACGAAGGGGTTTGTCTCAGCGGCTCGACGATGATCCTGTACCGATGCCCGACGGAGGAGGTACCGGTCCTACGCGTGGCATCGGAGCGCGGCGCGGAGTCGTTCCTTGGCGGTCCGTTCGCGGTCCCGGTGACGTCGCTCCCCGCGAACGTCCGTTTCGTCGGGAGCGGGAAGGGCACGGACGTGATGGTGGCCGACCCGCTGCCCGGGATCCCCGCCTCGCCGTCACCCTCGGTGAGCGGCCTAGGAACGGCTACGGGCTCGCCGCAGCCCGAACCGCTCGTGTTCGTGCGACAGGATGGCCGAACCGAGCGGTGGCTGCGGCTGGAACGCGATCGGCGTGTCGCCGACCCGCCCTCGGCCTGGCTGATCGGCGACTCGATCCTGGACGGCGGCCGGGAGTTCGTCGCCGATTCGCTCGCGGACTGGACGCTGACGATCGACGCCGAGGTCGGTCGGCCTTCGTCTCAGGGTGTGCCCCTCGCCGCCGATGCGGTCGAGGAGCGGGCGGACGTGGTGCTCGTGGAGCTCGGGACGAACGACTCCACCGCGACCGCCTTCCGCGATCACCTGGTCGAGACGCTGGAGCTCCTTCGGGACGTCCCGCTCGTCCTGTGGCAGACGGCTCGCGCGCCCTCGGACCTCACGACGATCGGGCAGGTGAACGAGGCGATTCGCGAGGTCGTCCCTCGCTATCCCAACACCGCCCTGGCGGATTGGCAGACGTTCGCACCGGTCGAGGAGCTGATGGAGGACGGGATCCACCCACGGGACGGCTCCGAGGACCTCGAGTCGGAGCTGCTCACCCCGATCTTCGAGTCCTGGAGAGGCGCGGTCTCGGGCGACGGAGCGACGTCCTGCGCGAGACGGGTGGTTCGCGCGACCTCGTGAGATCGGCTCCGGGCGAGAGAACGGGAGGAGCAGGTATCAAGCGTCTCGTCTGCGTCGTGCTCGAGCCGCCGGACCTCACGTGGCCCGGGGGCCTGAGCATGCCTCCCGCGGCAAGACTCGCGCGTGGGTTCTGCTCCCCCCGCCGCCATCGTCACCGATAGCGTTTCGACCGTACACCCGGGCCTCGACGCCGCGCAAACCTCCTACGAGGGCGACGCGACCGGATGCTCGAGGAGTCCGGCGAGACGCTCGGCCCGCCGCGCGGCTTCCTGTGCCTTTCCGGACGAGACGGCCCGGACGATCAGCAGCAGTTCCCGTTCGACGGTGGGCGCCATGCGACCGGCCGTGCGGCGCACGGAGCCCTCGAGGCGACCGATGGATCGCTCGAGCCTGGTGAGGGCCGCGAGGCCGGGCGTCCTGGCCGCGCGATAGTCCTCGAGCGAGACGAGCTGACCCATGGCCTCATGATGAGGGCCGCCTCTGACACGCCTCCCCGCCCAGGTCAGGCCACACGGACCGAGTTCACGGGCGCCAGCCGATCGCGAACCGTGAACCAGGACGCGCCAGCGTCCCCGGAGCCGAACACGTCGCCCGAGGTCGCCCCGAAGTACAGGCCCATCTCGGCACCGGAGCCCTCACCGTCGAACGCCTGCCGCAGGATCGTCAGGTACGCGTCCTCCTGGGGGAGCCCGTCCGAGAGGGCCCGCCACGTGGCGCCGCCGTCTCGTGTCCCGAACACCCGCACGCGGCCGTCGACCGTGACGCGGTCGCCGTCGGAGACGAGGGGGATCACGAACGCCGAGTCCGGATCGGCCGGGTCGAGCGTCATCGGGAACCCGAAGTCGGACGGCAGCCCCTCCGCGACC
>DASQTT010000212.1:0-12164 GCA_035641735.1 Actinomycetota bacterium
GCAGATGGGAACCGCCACGGCCCAAGAAGAGCCGACGCCCCCGGATCTCCAAGTGACGAAGACCTCCAGCCTCGGAGGCACCTTCGACGAGGGCGAGCCTGTCACCTACACGCTCACCGTCACGAACGTCGGAGAGACTGATGCAGAAGACGTCGAGATGCACGACGACCTGCCCGGGGGGATGAACCCACCGCCTCTCCCGACGTTCAAGGGCGAACCGTGCTCCGTTACGAGCGGGGTCATCCCCGGTGGGATCCCGCATGCCGCGGTTCACTGTGGCCCAATCTCTCTCCTGGCCGGTGAATCAGCGGTCGTCGAGATCGAGACCGATACGACCGGCCTCTGCGGGCGGACCGAGAACGCCGTGCAAGTCCAGGCATCGAACGAGCCTGCCGACCTGACGGGCAACAACAGCGCGCAGGCGGTCGACCAGGGTCCCGCATGCAACGCGGACATCTCGCTCGACGTGGAGGCCTCCCCCAGCGAGGGTTCCGCGGGGGCCACGATCAGGTACACCTACACCGTCACGAACACGGGCGAGACCACCCTGTACGGCATCAGCGTGCGGGACGATCGGGTCGGCCCACTCGGCATCATCGATGCGTTCTCGCTGCGGCCGGGACGCACCGACCGGTTCTCCGCCAACGCGACCCTCGGGTCCTCCCCCGTCACCAGCGTGGCCACGGCCACCGGTGAGGACGTGACCGGGCACAAGGTGAGCGCGCAGGACTCGGTCACGGTGGCCGTGGTCTCGGCGGGCGGCGACACCGATATCGGCGGCGGCGGCGACGTGGCGGCCGGCGGCGGCGGCACCCCGTTCACCGGGCCAGCGGCGGGGGCCGCAGGGATCGGCGCCATCGCGCTCCTGCTGAGCGCGCTCGGCGGCCTCCTCGTGGCCCTGACCCCGCGTCGATCGACCTCCTCCGATTAACGTCCGGGACGAAACGGCCCGAACGGCCATTCCCCCAACCTGCCTCCGCGCCGCCACCAGCAGGTTTCGACCTCGCCCGCTGCGGGCACACTCTCGAGAATCGCCGGGCGGCCGAACGATCTACGCCGATCGTCGCACCGACCGTAGGGACGAACGCCCGATGACGTCCCCCGAACGTGGGATGTAACGTCGGGTTCGTGGCCCACCGTGCGTGCCGTAGGGCGTGGGCCATACAGGGTAAGGGATACGCCAATCAGGGGAGGTGTTGAGATGGGGACCAGCAAGGGGAGGTATCGCCGTACCGGTCGCGCTGGGTCGCGCCGGCTCGCGGCGTTGACCGTCTTCGCGTTGACGTTTGCGCTCGCCGTCGTTCAGGGCAGCTCGATCGTCGCGTTCGCCGGCGGGATGATCAGCAAGGACGGTTCCGCTCCGGTCGCCACGGATGACGACTCGGGCGGAAACGGCTCGAGCGGACCGGCCGCGACCAAGACCGTGAACTCCGACGACGGAGGGGGCGGGGCCGGTGGCACCGGATCCGGAAACATTGCCGGCGGCGGCGGATCGTCCGCCGCTCCGGAAGCGCAGGAGCCGGACGAGCCGGGGGCTGCGTCGGGTAGCGGCGAACAGCCGATCCTCCTGACGGGCAACCAGAACTGCGCCGAGGTGCTCACGGAGGGCGAGTTCCTCTTCGAGTACCGCGACAACTCACCCAGTGACGACGAGGTCGACCTTGCCGTCGTGTCCGGTGGGCTCGTCGAGGGCACCCTCGTGATCGAGGTCGACGAGGCGGCGCAGACCTTCGACTTCACCGTCGAAGACGGCGATCCCGTCGTCGCGGTGGTCGTGAAGGGCGGATCGAACGCGAACCTCTTCGATTATCGACCCGCTGGGACGTTCGCGGACACCGACCTGCACGCTCCGCTCAACCCCGAGAACGACCAGTTCTACGGGCTGAGCCATATCTCCTTCTGCTTCTCGAAGGAGGTCGTGACGCCACCGGTGCCGGACATCGATGTCGAGAAGACCTGCCCGGCCACCGTGCCGGCCGGTGAGCCGATCGACTACACGATCACCGTGGAGAACACCGGCGAGGAGGCACTCGTCGACGTGTCGATCGAGGACACTCTCCTTGGCGACATCACCGGAGAGTTCGACTTCGACTTCACCGGTGAGTTCCCCGTTGGGGAGGTCGCCACGGCCACGGTCTCTTACTCGCCCACGGCGAACGAGGACCCGGTGGAGAACACCGTGACGGCCACGGGCACCGGTGCCGAGTCGGATTCGGACGCTTCGGACCAGGATTCGTGCACGACCGATGTGATCCAGGGACCCGCGATCGCGGTCAGCAAGGAATGCCCCGCGGTCGTCGACGAGGGTGACACGATCACCTACGAGATCACCGTGTCGAACGCCGGCAACGAGGATCTCACCGGCGTTACCGTCATGGACAACGTGATCGGTGACCTGTCGGGCTCCTACGGCGACACACTCGCCGTCGGCGCGTCGGAGACGCACTCGTTCGACCACACGGCGGGCACCCCGGGCCTGTTGACCAACACGGTCACGGTCTCGGGCTCCGGTAGCGAAGAGACCGTGACGGCCACCGACTCGTGCACGACCGAGATCGTGGACGTCCTCGGAACCACGCCGACCCAGCCGCCGACGGTCGCACCGACGGCGCCTGGACCCGGCACCGCCTTCACGGGGTCCGAGGCCGGCACGCTCGGGCTGATCGCCCTCCTGGCGCTCGGCCTCGGGCTGACGCTGGTGGCGGCGACCCGGCGTTGGCGGTCGGAGGACACCGCATAGACGGATCGCCGTGTAGCAAACTGGGGCGGGGCCCGAAGGGCCCCGCCCACTCTTTTCCCATCGTCGCGATCTCTCGGGGCAGCGTGCAGCCTTCACGCGCCGACCGAGTCCCCTCTCCCGCACGGAACATAGTCCGTTTCGGTATTGCGCAATCCTGAGGTTTCCTCCACAATCTGGTCCCCCGAACGGACTACTCCGTCCGTCCGGCGGACGCAGCGAAAGGTAAGGCCGTTCGCCCGATGGTGTCCCCCGGAGAGGGGGGCTACCGTCTCGGCCAGCGGACCACGGACTTCGCCGTAGGGCGTGGGCCCGGTCCATAGGCCGACAAGGGTCGGCGCCTGCGAGTTGGGGAGGTAAAGGGGATGGGGACCAAGAAGATGCAGCACCGCCGGAGCCGTCGTGCTCGGGCGCGGGGGGCCGCCCCGCTCGTCGCGTTCGCGATGCTCTTCGCGTTCGCGCTGGGCCAGGGCGGGTCGCTGATGGCCTTCGCGTTCGACAACTCCGGCGCAGGGCCGACCGTCAGCAAGGACGGCTCCGCTCCGACCTCGGACAACTCTGGGGACGACGGATCGTCCGCGGGGGGTGGAACCGCCAAGGTATCCGGGTCCGGACCCGCAGCAACCAGCTCCGACAGCGGGAGCACGTCGACCCGCAAGACAGGAGCGGCGGCCCGGAACAGCGGAAGCCAAGACGTCGCAGGGACCCTGGCGGTCGTCCCGGGCAACATCGAGCTGGACTTCGTGGCGGCTGCTCCGCAGACCTACAACCACGAGACCGGTGTCGGCGGCCAGTTCGGCGACCGCATCATCAACGAACAGGTCGTCGAATCGCTCGAGGGCGGCGACTTCGAATGCGGCGATCTCGTCGTCTTCTTCGTCGAGGTCGTGGTCGGGGGCACCGGCGATGCCGGCACGCTGCAACTCGACATGAGCTTCGGCGCCGAGACGACCGGTCAACCGGGCGTCGGCTTCACGGACATCGTGAGCGCGAGCATCAACGCCGGTGACGACGGCAACGTCGGCTTGGAGGGCACCGAAACCGCGACGCTCGGGACCGTGACGCACGACACCGCCGGTTACGACGAGACGAAGGCGACCGTGTCGGTCACGGGCCTTCAGGGCGGCGAGACCGCGATCGTTCGGATCGTGGCGGAGCTGGGCTGTGAGGTCGGGGCCAGCCCCACGGGGAACATCCTGAGCTCGATCGACGCCGCTCGGCTCGACGGCACCACCGTCAACGTCGGGCAGGAAACCGTCCCGCTGAAGAAGGTCGAGGACATCGCGCAGCCTGGGCTCGACGTCAACAAGACGTGCCCGGCGACCGCGACGGTTGGCAGCGAGATCACCTACACGATCGACATCGTCAACACGGGCAACGAGGCGCTCGACATCCTGAGCGTCGTGGACACGGTGAACGGGCACGCGGGCGTGAACATCACGTCGAGCTTCCCGGACACGGTGGCCGCGGGCGCGACGGTGTCGGCGACGTTCAAGTACACGGTGCTGGCGTCCGATCCCGACCCGCTGCCGAACTCCGTGGCGGCGACGGCTGAGGGCGTGATCTCCGAAGCGTCCGTTACCGGGAACGCATCGTGCGTGACCGACATCGTGCACGTGCCGGGGATCGACGTGACGAAGTCCTGCCCCGCCGCAGTGGCGGAGGGTGAGGACATCGAGTACACGATCACCGTCCAGAACACCGGGAACGAGCCGCTCACGGGCGTCACGGTGACCGACACGCTCCTGGGCGACATCACCGGCGACTTCAACGTCGACTTCGCGAACCCGTTCCCAGCGGGGGCGACGGCGACCGCGACGGTGACGTACGAGCAGCAGGCCGGCGACCCCGACCCGATCACGAACATCGTGACGGCCGAGGGCGTCGGAGCCGACTCGGGGACCAAGGCCACCGACACGGCGTCCTGCACGACGGACATCACCCACGTGCCAGGGATCGCGGTCACGAAGTCCTGCCCGGCTGCCGCCGGTGAGGGCGAGGTCGTGACCTACACGATCACCGTCTCGAACACGGGCAACGAGACCCTCGAAGACGTCACCGTGATGGACACGATCCTGGGTGACCTCTCGGAATCCTTCGCCGACACGCTCGACGAGGGCGGCTCCGAGACCCAGGAGTTCGACTTCACGGTTCCGGAGGGCGCCGCTGACCCGCTGGTCAACGTCGTGACGGTCTCGGGGACGGGTGCCGACAGCGGGACGACCGTGAACAGCACGGCGACCTGCTCGACGGACATCCTCCACCCGGCGATCGACATCGTGAAGACGGTGTCGGATGAGACGGTGGCGGTCGGCGACACGGTGACCTACACCTACGTCGTCACGAACACCGGCGACACCACGTTGTTCGACATCACGGTCGACGACGACGTGCTCGGCCACATCGGGGACATCGCGGTCCTCGAGCCGGGCGAGTCGGCGACCCTGACCGCGGACTTCGTGGTCGGTGACGAGCCCACCACCAATGTGGCGATCGCGAGGGGTCACGACATCCTCGGCCGCGTGGTGGAGGCGAGCGACGACGCGCTCGTCACTCCGATCCTGCCGACGGTCGCCACGACCCCGCCCCCGACGACCCCCTTCACGGGGTCCGACGCGGGCCGGTTGGGCCTCTTCGCCGCCCTGGCGTTCGGGATCGGCCTGACCGTGGTCGCGGCGACCAGTCGCCGGAGGTCCGGCGAGGTCAGCTAGCGCCGCAGCTCAGCAACACGAAGGGGCGGGGCCCAACGGGCCCCGCCCCTTCCATGTTCGCCGTGCCAGTCCTACCCGACGAAGATCAGGGTGATCCAGAGGATGCCGTCGTCCCGGTAGACGCCGATCCCGACCCGTCGGAAATCCCGGTTCAGGATGTTCGCCCGGTGGGGCGCGCTGTCCATGAACGCCTCGAACAGCGTCTTGATCCTCACGCCGGCTCCGACGTTCTCGCCGGCGACGTTCCAGGACACGACGCGGAGCCGCGTTCCCAGGTTCACCGTGTGGAAGATCCGGCCCGCCAGGGCCATCTCCCTGCTGTGCTGATCCGCCATCCGCCTGAGGACCCACACCCGATCGAGCGCGCCCGCTCCGTGGTTGCTCCGCGCCCCGTTCATCAACGAGTGCATGTCGCGACGCGGTGCCCAGCCGGCGACCGCTTCCGGCGCCAGCGCTCCGAGCACGACCGAGAGCGCGAGGGTGAGCCCCAAGACCTGAGCGGTCTTGACCAGACCTCGACCCATCGTTCCGCCTCCTCGTCGGCGAGCGGCTCCCTCGGCCGCCCCCGCCCCCGGAACATCGGGCGGAGGGCAGGGGGGCTTGAGCCCGAGATGCCCGGAGGTGGTTAGGCGGAGATGCCCGATCCTGGGTAGGGCGCTACCAGCGCAGACGGAGCGAGCGGGCCGCCCGCGCCTCGTCGAGGCGGCGGACCGGCGTCGTGACGGGAGCCTCGCGGAGCAGCTCCGGCGTTTCCCGAGCCTCTGCGGCCGCCTTCCTGAGAGCCGCCGCGTACGCGTCGAGCGCGTCCTTCGACTCCGTCTCGGTGGGCTCCACCATCATCGCCTCCTCGACGACGAGCGGGAAGTAGACGGTGGAGGGATGGAAGCCGAGGTCGACGATCCGCTTGGCGACGTCCATCGCCCTGATCCCGGTGGCGTCCCGGAGCGGTTTCGCGGTCGCGACGAACTCGTGCATCGGCCGCGCCCCCGGCCTCGCCAGGGGGAACTCGTCCTCCACGAGCCGCGCGAGGTAGTTCGCGTTCAGCGATGCCAGCTCGCTCACCGCCCGCAGGCCGTCGGCGCCGTGGAGGAAGACATAGGCGAACGCCCGCACGAGGATCCCGACGTTCCCGTGGAAGCCATGGACGCGCCCGATCGAGCGCTCGCCCGCGTCGCGGAGGGCGAAGGCGCCGTCGCCCTCCTGCTCGACCCGTGGACCCGGCAGGTACGCGACGAGTTCTTCGGTGACCCCGACCGGCCCGGCGCCGGGCCCTCCCCCGCCGTGCGGCGTCGCGAAGGTCTTGTGGGTGTTGATGTGGACGATGTCGAAGCCCATGTCGCCCGGACGGCACCGACCGAGGATCGCGTTCAGGTTCGCACCGTCGTAGTAGAGGAGCCCGCCGACCCCGTGGATCGTCGCCGCGATCTCCTCGATCTCCTCTTCGAACAGCCCGAGGGTGTTCGGGTTCGTGAGCATCAGGCCCGCGACGTCCTCGTCGACGAGCTTGGCCAGCGCGCCGACGTCGACCAGTCCGCGCGCGTCGGAGCGCACCGGCACCGCCTCGAAGCCCGCGAGGCGGACGCTCGCCGGGTTCGTACCGTGCGCCGAGTCCGGGATGATGACGCGCCGCCGGGCAACGCCGCTGCCCTCGTGGAACGCGCGCATCAGGAGGAGCCCGGTCATCTCCCCGCAGGCGCCGGCGGGAGGCTGAAGCGTCGCCCGCGCCATCCCCGTGAGGTTGCACAGCGCCTCCTCGAGCCGCCACAGGAGCTCGAGCGTCCCCTGGGTCGTGTCGTCCGGCTGGAGCGGGTGGAGGCGTTGGAAACCCGGAAGGCCCGCCACCGTCTCGGCGACCTTCGGGTTGTACTTCATCGTGCAGGATCCCAACGGGTACATCCCGGTGTCGAGGCCGTAATTCATCTGCGAGAGGCCCGTGTAATGCCGGACGAGGTCGACCTCGCTGACCTCGGGGAGATCGGGCGCCTTCGTCCGCGCCTGCTCCTCGGGAACCGGCGCCTCGGGGACATCGAGGGACGGAAGCGACCAGGCGCGCCGGCCGGCGACGGATCGATCCCTGATCGTCCCGTCACCACCCGAGGGTCCCTGTCGCCGGATCGGCGCCCCGATGGCGCTCATGCCAGCACCGCTCGCATCTCTGCGGCCAGGCCGTCGATCTGGTCTCGCGTCCGCCGCTCGGTCACGGCGACCAGCAGGACGTCGTCGCCGGCGGTCGGGAACGGCACGCCGCCGAGGTACCCGCGCTCGACGAGGGACGCCACCACGTCGGTGGCGGCTTTCGGCAGCCGCAGCGCGAACTCCTTGAAGAACGGAGCGTCGGGATGGAGCAGCTCCACGCCGGGGAGCTCCGTGAGCCGGGCAGCTGCGTATGCGGCCTTCGACGCGCATCGCCGCCCGAGCTCCGCCAGCCCGGTCGGGCCGAGCCACCCCAGGTACACCGTGGCGGCGATCGCCATCAGCGTCTGGTTCGTGCAGATGTTCGAGTTCGCCTTCTCTCGGCGGATGTGCTGCTCCCGCGCCTGGAGCGTGAGGACGTAGCCGGTCGCACCGTCGACGTCGACGGTCTCCCCCACGATCCGCCCCGGCATCCGCCGGACGTCGTCGATCCGTGCGGCGATCAGCCCGAGGTACGGGCCGCCGAAGGCGAGATGGTTCCCCAGCCCCTGGCCCTCGGCGACCGCGATGTCGGCGCCCAGCTCGCCGGGCGGGGCCAGCACTCCCAGCGACAGCGGGTCGAAGACGTGGATCGCCTTCGTACCGCCGGAACGGGCCTTCTCGAACAACTCGGCGGCCGGCTCCAGGATCCCGAGGACGTTGGGGTGCTGCACCACCACCGCCGCCACGTCGGCTCCCACGTCCGGCGACCCGCCGCGTCCACCCTCTGCTCCGAACACCTCCGGTTCGTAGCCGGCCCCACGCCCGTACGTGCGGAGCGTCTCCACGAGCCTGGGATCGACGCCGGCTGAGACGAGCACCCGGCGCCGCTCCCCTCCCCTCGCCATGTTCACCGCCTCGACCAGTGCCGTCGCCCCGTCGTAGAGCGAGGCGTTCGAGACGTCGAGGGCCGTGAGCTCGCAGATCATCGACTGGAACTCGAACAGCGCCTGGAGCACGCCCTGGGAGACCTCCGGTTGGTACGGCGTGTACGAGGTCGAGAACTCGGAACGTCCGGCGATCGCCCACACGACCGAGGGGACGTAGTGGTCGTAAGCCCCGGCGCCGGCGAAACACACGAGCTCGTCGACGTGGCGGTTGCGGGCGGCGAGACCCCGCAGCTCCTCGACGATCTCGAGCTCCGACAAGCCGTCGGGCACGCCGAGCGGTTCCTGCAGCCGCACGCGCTCCGGGATCTGGGTGAACAGGTCGTCGAGCGACGACACGCCGATCGTCGCGAGCATCTCCCGGACCTCGTCGTCCGTGTGCGGCGCGAACCTCACGGAGAGCAGTGTACGGCCGGTGCGCTCGTCAGCCCGAGCGATCTTCCAGGCCGTACTTCGTCACGAGCGAGAGGTAGTCCTTCTGGTAGAAGACCTTGCACCGGATCTCGGGGTACCGCTCGCGAAGCTGGCGGACCTTGCGGTTCTTCCGCGTGACGAGCTTCTGGTTCAGCGTCGTGATCTCGATGTAGAGGTCGAACTCCGGCAGGTAGAAGTCGGGCGTGAACCGCCGGACGACGTTCCCCTCTCGGTCCCACTCGATGTCGAAGGACGTCGGCTCGTACTCCCAGGGGATACCGTAGAAGTCCAGGAGCTGAGCGAACTGGCGCTCGGAGGCGTGGGCGAACCGGACGGTGTCGCTCTTCGGGAGGGACTCGAGCGCCTCCGCGGGAGCGCTCACGACCCTCCGGCGACGGCCCGTCCCCGCTTCGACAGGGTTCCCTCCAAGTCGCTCCATACCTGGTCGAGCGCGATCGCGAACACGCCCTGGCCTTTCTTCAGGAGGTCGATCACGGCCTCGGGGGAATGGGCCTCGTACACCCCACGGCCGTCCGACATCAGGGTGACCCCGTGCGGCCGTCGCTTCATCGACTGCAGATGGTCGACGGCCTTCCGGACCCTTTGCAGCGAGATACCGGTGTCCAGCAGCTTCTTGATCACTCGCAGCGTGACGAGGTCCTGGAAGGAGTAGAGGCGCTGGCTGCCGGAGCCGGTGGCGTCCCGGATCGAGGGGGTCACCAGCTCCGTTCTGGCCCAGTAATCGAGCTGGCGGTAGCTGATCCCCACGAGCCGGCACACGTCGGGGACTCGATATCCCTGTTCTGCCATCACATCTCCGTAATTACGACCGTGTGGGCCGAGCGTACGTCCGCTGCTCCTGCATGTCAACGGGCATCCCCCGGTCGGCCGACGCTCAAGCTCGGCCGGATGCCCGCCGATGGAACATGCGGCACCCCGGAACCGGCTCACACCCCCCCGAACGTGAGGAACGACGGATCGATGGGACGCACCCGTACCGCGGCCACGAGGCTCGCTCTGGTCGTGACCCTGGCGCTCGGGCTCGCGAGCATGGGATCGGCGCCTGCCGGGGCGGCGACGACCCGAACGAACATGTACCGCGCCACGAACCAGAGCCGGACGAACCATGCCGTCAAGAAGGTCGACATCCACTACCGGATCTCGAAGCTCGTCCGCAAGCACAGCATCGCCATGGCGAAGAAGGGCTCGCTGTACCACACCGGCGATCCCGCCGGGAAGTACCTGGATGGGATCGACTGGAGCACCTGGGGCGAGAACGTAGGCGTCACGGGCGGCACGGTCGCGAGCCTCGAGCGCGCGTTCATGGACTCGGCCCCGCATCGCGCCAACATCTTGAACGAGGACTTCCGCAGGGTCGCGATCGGAACCTATCGCGACGACGACGGGCTCCTGTGGGTGACCGTCTTCTTCTACGCCTGATCCGCTATGCCTCGGGGTTGAAATCCTCCGGGGTCACGTTGTCTAGGAACTCCCGGAACTTCTCGACCTCTTCTTCTTCCTCGCCCGGGATCAAGATCGCGGCCTCGTCCAAGACGTCCTCGCTCGCGAAGATCGGTGTGGCCAGCCGGACCGCGAGCGCGATCGCATCCGACGGCCTGGAGCTGATCTCGTACCGGTCGCCGTTGCGCGCCAGCTCGATCGTCGCGTAGAAGGTCGAGTCGCGAAGCTCGGTGACCACGATCTTCTCCACCGCGACGGAGAGGTCGTCGAGGATGTTCTTCATCAGGTCGTGGGTCATCGGTCGGGGGGTGACGACCCCTTGGAGGGACAGGGCGATCGCGGCGGCTTCCGCGGCTCCGATCCAGATCGGGAGGTACCGCTCCCCCTCACGCTCGCGGAGCAAGACGATGGGTTGGTTCGTCGGGAGCTCGACGCGGACGCCCTCCAGCTGCATCTCGATCATGACCCTGCCCGCACTGTACGGGGGGCGCGCATCGGAGGGCAACCTACCCGACGGAGGCGAGGTGAGGGACGAGCAGGTCGGGGTCGGAGCCCAGCGCCGCCGTGTCGACGACCTCGAGGATGTCGCCCAGGTTCCGATAGCGCTCCTGGAAATCGAGGCCGTATCCGACCACGAAGGAATCCGGGCAGTCGAAACCCACGTACCGGGGTCGCAGCGGCGCGATCCGACGGACCGACCGATCGAGCAACGTGCAGACCTCGAGGGACGCCGGATCGCGCGAGCGGAGCATCGACAGGAGGTACGAGATCGTCAGGCCCGTGTCGACGATGTCCTCGACGAGCAGGACGTCCTTCCCCGCAAGGTCACGTTCGATGTCCAGGAGGATCCGGACCCGACCCATCGACTCGCCCGTGCCCCCGTACGGGCTGATCGCCATGAGGTGGACCTCGAGGGGCAACGAGATCTGCCGCATCAGGTCCGCGAGGAAGACCGTGCCGCCCTTGAGCACCGAGATGAGGATCGGCTCGCGGCCCGCGTACTCCCCGGTGATCGTGCGGCCGAGCTCCTCCACCCGGCGGCGGATCTCCTCGCGTCCGAAGAGCAGACGCGCGACCTCCGTCATCGGCTCGGGAGCCTAACAGCAGGTGGCCGCGCGGCCGGGAACCGCGGGCGACGACTCAGCCGAACAGTCCGTCGACCGCGGCCGTGACGGCGCGAGCGAAGGCGCCGCCGGCCCGCACCCACCAGGGAGCGGTCGGCGCGGGCGGCAGGCGCACGTCGCCGGCGAGCACGGGGACGCGCCCCAGCGTGCCCTCCGGACCTTCGAGCCGGAGCGTCCCCACGACCGAGTCCGCCACCGCCGGGTACGCCGCGCGGGCGCCGGCGGTGAGGACGCGATCGATCGCTGCCTCCTGGCCGTCGCGGACGAGCACGGTCAGCGCCTCGGCGGCCACGACCGGCACGGTCCCGCCCCGGAGCGCCAGGCTCCCGAGCGCCTCACCCTCCTCCACGAGCGTGCGCAGCTCGTAGGCCGCGAAGCCGTGGTTCAGGAGCGCCGCGGCGTCCGAGAAGACCTCGTCGCGGCCACCGAGAACGATCGCCGCGAGCTCGCGGCCGTCGCGGCGCGCCGTGGCGATCAGGCAGAAGCCGGCGCCCGCGGTGGACCCGGTCTTCACGCCCGTCGCCCCGCGGTACAACCACAGCAGCACGTTGCGGTTCTGGATCGAGCGCCGGCGCACGCGGCTCGACCGGATCGTCACCGACCGGCGTTCGACGAGCTGCCGGAAGACCGGCTCGTCGAGCGCCGCCCGCAGCAGGAT
>DASQTT010000213.1:0-2277 GCA_035641735.1 Actinomycetota bacterium
CTCCTCCATCGCGATCGCCGTGGAGGGACAGCCGATCCCGGTCGATGTGCAGGAGATCGGCACGCCCCGGTACGTGCCGGTGAAGGTCACGTACTCGCGGTTGCTCGCGACCTCGCGCGATTCGTCCCACACGCTGGCGACGAGCGGAACCCTGCCGGGGTCGCCCGGGAGCAGGACGTACGGCGCGACGTCACCCGGCGCGAGCTGCAGATGGTACTGGACGCTCATCCGCCGTCTTGTACCACCGCAGGCGTCATCTCCGCTCGGACCCCGACGAGGCGGACCGGCCGGTCGAGGTCGAACCGCTCGAGGGCGCGAGCGGCGGCCTCGGCCACGAGGTCGGCGTCCGCCGTGGGCTCGGCCAGCGTGACGCCATGGGTGCTGGTGAAGAACGGCGCGAACCGCACCTTGACCACGACACGTGCGGCGAGCCGGTCGTCCTTGCGGAGATCGGTCGCGACCTCGCGCGCG
The DNA here is from genome assembly GCA_035641735.1 of Actinomycetota bacterium. Lineage (GTDB taxonomy): Bacteria > Actinomycetota > UBA4738 > UBA4738 > HRBIN12 > JAJNBA01. The sequence goes on from DASQTT010000213.1 coordinate 472, forward strand.
GTCCGGGCGACCTCGGCCCCGACCTCGTCCGGATCCGTGAGGTCGCGCTGGAACGTGTGCTCCCGGCTCCGACCCTTGGCGGTCCACCCCTGCGGATGCACGCTCGCCGAGCCCTCGCCGCGTCCGAGGCTCGCGAGCCACGGCCCCGTCGACGGGCCGAAGCGTTCGGCGAGCGCGCCCTCGTCCGCGGCCGCGAGCTGGCCCACGGTGCGGATCCCCAGCTCGGCGAGCTTGGCCGCGGTCTTGGATCCGATGCCCCACAGCTCGCCGGTCGCGAGGCCGTGCATGGACTCGTCCCATCTGTCCGATGTGAGCACGAACACGCCGCGCGGCTTGCCGAACCCGCTCGCGAGCTTGGCCTGCAGGCGGTTGTCCCCGATCCCGATCGTGCACCACAGGTGCGTGCGTTCGAGCACGCGCTCCTGGATCCGCTTCGCGAACGTCTCGGGGTCCTCGGTTGTGACGGCCAGGAACGCCTCGTCCCACCCCGCGACCTCGACCTCGGCGTCGAACGTGCGGAGCGTGTCCATGACCTCGCTGCTGGCCGCGAGGTACGCGCGCGAGTCGACCGGGAGGAAGATCGCATCCGGGTTGCGCTTGTAGGCCGTTCGGAGCGGCATCGCGCTCCGGATCCCGAACGCGCGCGCCTCGTAGCTCGCGGTCGAGACCACCCCGCGCTTGCTGGGATCGCCGTCGCCGCCGACGACGATCGGCTTGCCCTCGAGCTCGGGATGCCGGAGCCGTTCGACGGCCGCGATGAACTCGTCGAGATCGAGATGGAGCACGAAGCGCCGCGCCACGGCGCCAGCATCGCAAACCGCGGCGACGGCGCTCCGCTGCTCGTCGGTTTAGCCGGTCGCGTGATCGCGCGCCGGCTCGTCCTCGTCGTGCTCCAGGAGCTCCTGGAAGAGCGCGCGGTAGTGGACCAGACCCTGACGAAGGTCCTCGGTCGAGACCGCGGTGGACGAGTTCGGGTCTTCGTCCAGACGGACGGAGATGTCATGCGCGGCACGGTAGTGTTGCACCACGTCCGGGTGGTCGACGGAGATGTCCTCCGCTCGCCGCTCGAAGTCGTCCATCGGGTACCCGCGTTCCTCCATCACCGCGATGATGAGGGCGTCCGCCTGCCCCAGCGCGCTCGCCGGGTTGTCGACGAAGCGAGCCTGCGTCTGCTCCCAGCTCCGCGCGTAGGCGGTCCTCGATTGTGGCGAGAGCGGTCGGATGTCCAAATCGGCTCGCCGCTCGCGCCGAGCCATCAGTTCGGACTCGCCCTTGCGGACGTCGCCCTCGCGTGCGACCGCCCGCTCGTACTCGGCGCCGAAGCTCTCGCGGAGCTCCCTTCGCCGGCGTTGCTGCCTGAGGACGATCGCGACGATGGCGATGACCGCCAGCACGACGACCGCGATCACGATCCAGACCCATGCATCCATGACGACCTCCTTCGCTTCGGATCGGCTCCGGAACGGATACTCGAGGTGCATACCCAACGCGGCCCGCGGCGATGCGTTGCCGGGTCAGTCTCCGTGCGCGAAGCTGACCTCGATCGAGCCGGAACACCTCGACCTCGCCGGAGTCGACGTCGAATCCGGGGCGGACCTTCAGTTGACGCTTACGTAAGCCCATGCTGAACCATCCCTCGTTCGAACCCGGACACATCCCGAGACGGAGGAGACGCGATGGCCAACGGCTGGACCCTGCACATCGCATCGGCCTCGTCGCGCGCGATACTTCGCACATGCGCGCCGCGGTGCTCTGGGACGCGGACGACCTGCGGATCGAGGAGCTCGAGCTCGATCCGCCGAGGCC
>DASQTT010000214.1:0-2137 GCA_035641735.1 Actinomycetota bacterium
CGAGAGCACGTCCACGACCTCGCCGGCCGTTCGGCCCTCGGCCTCCACCTGCGAGGCGGCGGCGAGCTCGCGGAGGGCGGCGAAGAGTCGGACCTTCACCATTGCGGCCGGTGCTCCAGGCATCCGTGACCGAGCGCGCACGTCATCGCAGGTCAAGCGTACCGGTGGCGATGCCGAACCCGGTATCGTGCGTAGGAGGCCCGTCGATGCCCTTCCTGGCCCTGCTCAGCGACCGTTCCGCCCGCGTGGCGCTGCCCGCGCTGCTCGAGGTCGCCCCCGACCTGAAGGTCGAACCCCTGTCGCTGGCGTCGGTCGGGCACGTGCTGGAGCTCGAGCCGGAGGCGATCCTGGTCGACGCGGTCGAGAACCCGCCGCAGGGCTGGACGGTCCTCGGTGAGCTGAGCGGCCGCGACGTCGGGGCTCCGGTCGCGGTGATCGCGGAGCGCGACCAGCTCGAGCGGTACCCGTGGCACGAAGTCGCCGACGAGCTCGTGTACCCAGGCGCGCCGGCGGCGGAGCTCAAGGTCAGGCTGGCGATGCTCCGCCGGCGCGCCGGCGCGGGCGACGGCACCGTGATCCGTCTCGGCGTCCTCGCGATCGACGCCGACACCTACCGGGTGACCGTGGCCGGCCGGCCGCTGGACCTTACGTTCAAGGAGTTCGAGCTCCTCCGGTTCCTCGCCCAGCATCCCGGCCGGGTCTTCACGCGCCCGAGCCTGCTCCGGGAGGTCTGGGGCTACGACTTCTACGGCGGGACCCGGACGGTGGACGTCCACGTGCGACGGCTCCGCGCGAAGCTCGGCCCCGAGCACGAGCATCTGATCGAGACCGTCCGCAGCGTCGGGTACCGAGCCGCGGTGGCGGACGACTGAGTCGCCGGGCACGCGGGGGAGGACCTCCGGACCCTCGGCCGCGGAAGACCTAGCCACGCGTCGCACGCGGAAATGACTCTCCCGGGCCCTGCGCCGGAACGGCTCCCGGCGCCGATGGTGGGGACACAATAAGAGCGGGTGACGGAGCCGGCTCAAAGTCCCCTCCCTCGGGACGCCTCATCCCCTCGGTCGCGGCTCCGTCTCCGCTCGCGAGCCCGGGCCGGCGCCCGCGGCGGCTCCGCCGCCGCAGCCGCCGGCCCGAGCCATGTCACCGAGAGTTAACGGGCGGGAAACCGCGACCCGCTTCCCGACCCCTAGCCTTGGCGCCGTCCGCCGACCAGCTGGGGGGTACCGCACGTGACCACGCCGAGCAACGCGAAAGAGGTCCTGGCGCTCGCGAAGGAGCGGGGCGTCGAGATCGTCGACCTGAGGTTCTGCGACCTGCCGGGCCTGATGCAGCACTTCTCCGTCCCCGTCTCCGAGCTCACCGAGGATGTCTTCGAGGACGGGCTCGGGTTCGACGGCTCCTCGATCCGCGGTTTCCAGGAGATCCAGGAGTCTGACATGCTCCTGGTCCCGGACGCGAACAGCGCCTACCTCGACCCGTTCACGGCACACCCCACGCTGAACCTGCACTGCGCGGTGAAGGACCCGGTGACCGGCGAGTGGTACTCGCGCGACCCGCGCTACGTGGCGCGCAAGGCCGAGCTGTACCTGAAGCAGACAGGGATCGCGGACATCTCCTACTGGGGACCCGAGGCCGAGTTCTACATCTTCGACTCGATCCGGTTCGACCAGAACCAGTTCGAGGGCTACTACCACATCGACGCGACCGAGGGCGTCTGGAACTCCGGCGCCGAGCGGAACGCGGACGGCTCGCCGAACCTTGGCTACAAGCCCCGTTACAAGGAGGGCTACTTCCCGGTGCCGCCGATGGACCACTTCCAGGACCTCCGTTCGCAGATGGTCCTGAACCTCGAGAAGGTCGGCGTGAAGATCGAGGTGCACCACCACGAGGTCGGCACGGCCGGCCAGGCCGAGATCGACATGCGCTACGACACGCTGCTGAAGACCGCGGACAACGTCCTCAAGTACAAGTACGTCGTCAAGAACACGGCGTGGCAGGCCGGCAAGACCGTCACGTTCATGCCGAAGCCGATCTTCCAGGACAACGGCTCGGGCATGCACACGCACCAGAGCCTCTGGAAGGACGAGGAGAACCTCTTCTGGGACGAGGTCGGCTACGCGGGCATCTCCGACATGGC
>DASQTT010000215.1:0-3176 GCA_035641735.1 Actinomycetota bacterium
CGCTGGAGGGTCGCGTCCGCGCTGCCGGGGATCTGGACCTCGATCGTGGTGGCGGAGAGCGCGATGTCGGGCTCGCCCACCCCGAACGCGTCCACCCGGTTCCGGATGTTCTCGAGCGCCTGCTCCATCACGTCGGTCGGCGTGCCTTCGGGCGCGCTCAGGATCACCGACGCACCTCCCTGCAGGTCGAGTCCGAGCAGCGGTCGGAGCCCGCCGCCGATCAACCCGGCTGCGGCCCCGGCCACCAGGAGCAGGACGAACAGGATCGACGCCCAGAGGGCGCGGTTGCGCCTCACGCCAGTTCGGCCCCGTTGATCACCAATCGGAAGCGCGCATCGAGCAGCTCCGCGGCGTGACGGCAGAGCTGCATGCGTCCCAGGAAGATCTCGAAGTACTCCATCACTTGACTGATCGTGGTGTCGATCGTCAGCTCGAGGCTGACCGTGCGAGCGTCGGAGTCTACCGACAGGAACGAGCGCTCCACGGCGTGGTTCACGCGGTCGTGCACGTCGAACTCGATCCGGCCGGTCTTGCGGACCCGCGTCCGGTGGACGTCGGACTTGTCGGCCAGGATCACGCCCGCGGAGATCGGCGAGACGGCCACGCCCTCGGTCTCCTCGTGGTTCGCGATCGCGGCCAGCACCGGCATCAGGTCGGCGCGATGCACGGAGTCCCGGAGCGACTCGTAGACGAGGATCGCCCCCGTCTGCCCGTGCGCGTCGCGCGCGAGCGCGTTGCCGACGTCGTGGAGGTACCCCGCGACGGAGGCGAGCGTCGCTTCACGGTCGCTGAAGCCGAGCCGGCTCAGCACCTGGTAGGCGATCTTCGCGACGAGGTTCGCGTGCCGGAAGCCGTGCTCGGTGTAGCCCATCGCCTCCATCACGCGGTCCGCGGAGGCGATGAACAGCGAGAGCTCATCATTGCCCTGGACGTCCTCCAGCGAGATCGTCGCGACGTCGGTCGGCCCCGGCGGGGTCGGCGCCGGTCGCTCGGGGACCGGCTCGACCGGGATCCGCGGCGCCGGCTCGTCCGGCGTGCGGACCGCCGCCGCGGGGTCCTGCGGATCGCGGGGCGTGACCGGGTCGCTCACGCACCCGGCTCGGCGTCGTCCACGTCCTGCATCTCCTCGTCGTCGAGGAGCCGCTGGGCGATCGCGGCGCGGGCGAACCGGACCTCCATGCCCGGCGCCACTTCGATCGTCACGATGCCGAAGTCGTCGTCGATCTCGGTCACGGTCCCGTAGATCCCGGCCGTCGTGACGACGTCGTCGCCGACCTCGAGCTGCGTCTGCATCTGCATCTGGGCCCGGCGGCGCTGGCTCTGGGGCCGGATCAACAGGAAGTAGAACACGAACCCCATCAGCACCAACGGCAGGAACGCCACGAGCGGATTGGCCTGCTGTCCCGCCTGGGCGAGGAGTCCGAGCATGTCTGATCCTTCCGTCGGGTGCGAAGCAGGGAGTGTACCGCCGGGCCCTGCTAGAGGGGCAATGTGCCGGGCGTCGAAACGCGCAGGTGGCGGTACGCGTGCTCGGTCGCAACGCGCCCGCGAGGCGTGCGCCGCAGGAACCCCAGTTGCAGGAGGTAGGGCTCGACCACGTCCTCGACCGTGTCGGTCTCCTCCCCCACGGCCGCCGCGAGCGTCGACAGCCCGACGGGGCCTCCGGAGAACTTGTCGATCAGCGCCTGGAGGATCGAGTGGTCGAGGCGGTCGAGGCCCCGGTCGTCGACCTCGAAGACCTCGAGGCCGGCGGTTGCGACGTCGAGCGTGACGCTCCCGTCGCGACGCACCTCCGCGAAGTCGCGGACACGACGGAGCAGCCGGTTGGCGATCCGCGGCGTCCCTCGGGAGCGTTGCGCGATCTCGGTCGCGGCCTCCGCATCCACCGGCACCTCGAGGATGCCGGCGGATCGAACCACGATCCGTGCGAGATCCGCGGGCGGGTAGTAGTCGAGCCTCGGGGCGAAGCCGAAGCGCTCGCGCAGCGGAAGCGTCATCCGCCCCGGTCGCGTGGTCGCGCCCACGAGCGTGAACCGCGGGAGGTCCAGACGGATCGAACGGGCCGTCGGTCCCTTGCCCAGGACGACGTCGAGGCTGAAGTCCTCCAGCGCCGGATACAGCACCTCTTCCACCGCCCGCGGCATCCGGTGGATCTCGTCGACGAAGAGGACGTCGTCCTCCTCCAGGTTCGTCAGGATCGCGGCGAGATCGCTCGGCCGCTCGAGCGCGGGGCCCGACGTCGGTTGGAAGCCGGCGCCCATCTCGTGCGCCACGATCCGGGCGAGGGTGGTCTTGCCGAGTCCGGGCGGCCCGCTGAACAGGAGATGATCGACCGGCTCGCCGCGGTTGCGGGCGCCGTCGACCAACAGGTGCAGCTGCTCCTTGACCCGGTCCTGGCCGACGAACTCCGCGAGCGAGCGCGGCCGGAGCGCGAGGTCCAGCGCCAGGTCCTCCTCCGAGACGGCGTCGGCGTCGACCGGCCGCGGGACGTCCTGCTCCGGCATCAGCGACCCACCTTCTGGAGCGCCTCGCGCAGGAGGTCGTCGGCGGTGCGGCCGTCGGCTTCGACGCCCCGGAGCGCCTCGGCGGCCTCGACGGGCGTGAGCCCGAGCGACAGCAGCGCGTCCCGGACGTCGGCCAGCGGCCCCTCCGACGGAAGCTCGGCCTCGCCGCCGAGCCGCTCCCGCAGCTCGATCACGACCCGTTGGGCCACCTTCTTGCCGACGCCGGGCACGACCGTGAGCGCGGCGGTGTCGCCGTTCACGATCGCGCGCGTGAGCGCGACGGGACGCAGCACGGAGAGGAACGCGAGGGCCACCTTCGGCCCGACGCCGGTGACGCCGGTGAGAAGGTCGAAGAGGCTCCGCTGGTCCGTTCCCGAGAACCCGTAGAGCGTCATCGAGTCCTCCCGCACCACCATCCGCGTGTGGAGGCGCGCGGTCTTCCCGACCGGCGGGAGCGACGCCAACACCGTCGTCGGGAGGAGCACCTCGTAGCCGATGCCGCCGACGCCGATCACGGCGCGGTCGGCGCTCCTCTCGACCAGCTCACCGTCCAGGTAGGAGATCACGGGGCCACCGCACGGGCGAGTCCGCGCATCCGCGATCCGACGAGGTGCGTGAGCGCGACGGCCACGGCGTCGGCCGCGTCGGCCTGCGTCGGCACGGCTCGGAGGC
>DASQTT010000216.1:0-7626 GCA_035641735.1 Actinomycetota bacterium
CACTCCACAGGCTGTCTCAGGAGTTCCGTCTACTACCGCTTGGTTCGGTCGGCTCCTTGACCAGGTGTTAACCGATCGGCACACCGCCGTGAATGAGGAGGTGCCAACGACGCACTCAGATGAGCCGGCGTGCCATCCTTCGACCCCTTCGCGAACTCTCGCAGCCGCCCGCGCTCATCACGGCCGGTCGCACATGACCGGAGCCCCGCTAGACGGGAACCATCGGGTACTCCTCGATCAGGAACCACGACCCGTCGGGCTGCACCATCTCGTTCCGCCAGACGATCACATCCGGCCGAGACGCGTCCCACGTGAATCGGAGACGGACCGGTGCGTCCGGCATCGACTCGAAGACGAGTCGATCGGCCTCGATGTAGCCGCGGTAGACGTCCGCGTTGCCATAGTCGTCCACCATCGAGGCACGGTACTCGCCGTACCTCGGTGCCCATCCCGAGACCCAGTGGAGCTTCCAGGTGAGGACGTACGTCCCATCGTCGAGGAACTGGTCCTGCTCGAAGTCACCCGCGAACCAGCGCCCGTCCTGGATCGGCTCGAATGTGGCCCTGCCGATTCCATCCATCGCGGGCGTTCCCGGACCCATACCGCCCTCGTGGATCCGACCCTCCCACGTGCAATCGGGATAGAAGCGACGCAGCGCGTCCATCTCGGGACCGGCCTCGATCGGCTTGGGGACGAGGTCTACGCCTGTGTCGACGACCATCTTCATCCTCCTTCGAGTCACCGTGCCAGGTCAGATGGGACCGCGCTGTGGTCCTCGATGAATCGAGCAACCTCTCGGAGCTCGTCGGCGTGGGCGCCTAGCAGCATGTGGCCACCGCGCTCAACGGTGATGAGCTGGGCGTCCGGGATCCGGTGTGACATCGCGACGGCGCTCGCGTACGGCGGCCCCGGGTCGTCGCGAGCATGCAGGATCAGCGTTGGGACCCCGACCCGCGTCATGTCGATCCGATTCACCTGGGGGTTCGACACATAGGCGTCGAACACCTCACCCGCGACCCGTCGCCTCCCGAGGAGGACGTTCCGCATCGCGCGCATGACGTTGTCTTCGTCGCCGGGTACGAGGTCTACGCCTTCCGGAACGACGAGCACCTGGCTCAGCCGTGCGATCAGCCCAGGCGCGTACGTGATCGATGCCCACAGGATCGGGTCGCTGCCGAAGATGCCCCTGAACACCGGCTTCGGCGGCATGCCCTTGGACTGGTGGGACCCGGGAACGTTCGCGGAGACCAGGACGAGCCCGCGGACTCGCTCCGGATGACGGATCGCCAGGTGGAGCGCCGAGGTGCTCCCGGCCGACGCCGCCACGACGACTGCGGCCTCCACGCCGAGCGTGTCCATCAGCTCGGCGAACGCGTCCGCCTGCGCCTCGACCGAAGGGTGCTCTGGCATCGCCGATCCGAGGTATCCGAACCGCGAGGGGATGATCAGTCGGTATCCGTTCGGCACGACCTCTTCGGCGAGGTCACGCAGTCCGCCGTCGGCCGCCTGCGTGATGCCGTGGACCACGAACACCGGCGCCCCGTCGCCACGGTCCAGGTACTCGATCGGTCCGAACGAGGTGTTCGCCGACCGCCACGCGAGCGAGGCAACCCTCCTTCGCTCGGCATCGATATCCTGCCGGTACCGCTCGAACACGTTCATCGTGAACCCTCCCTTTCGGGCAACCTCTCAGGCCCCGACCATCTCCTTCGAGGGCCAGCTCAGCCAGAGGGTCGATGCGATCAGCGCCGCGTTGACCGCTTCGATGAAGAGGAACCACGGGCTGAAGTACACGACCATCAGCACGAACGACGCCGTCAAGCCGATCACCGCAGCGGCCCGCCACCAGTCGGCGTGCGCCCAGAGCCCGAACCCGGCCACGACGAGGATCGCCGCAGTGGCAACAGCCACCGAAGCGGCCAGCGCCCTCTGGTTCCCGAGGAGCCACGAGTACGAGGAGTCGAACGGCGCTTCCTTACCGGGAGCGGGCTTCGGGACGAGGACCCACATCGCGATGTGGACCAAGCCGTGCGCGATCAAGAATGCGATGAAGATGAACCGCCACATCTGAGTCACCTCCCCTCCTGCGCTCACCTTGCCCCGAGGATGGGCCCATCGTCACCGGCCGAGCGACCCGGAACCCGCCGTCCGAAGGTCCCGCTCCATAGCCGAGCCGCTGGGAAGCCACTCCTTCAACCAAGCCCCGTCGAGCAGGCCGGAACGAACGAACGGGTCGTCCTGCACGAGCCGCTCGGCCTCCTCGACGGACCCGGCTTCGAACGTGATCAGCCCGGCAGACCGGTCCGCCGTCGGACCTCCGAGGTAGCCGGGGAGATCGAGATGGCGCCAATACCGAGCGTGTTCGGGAGCGACGGCGCGGATCCGGTCCGGTTCGCCGTTCATGAGGTAGAAGTACGCGATCCGCATGCGGCCTCCCTCCTTCCGATCACTCCGGCTCGCCGACGGTGCGGCGATCATCGATCGAGGGTCAGCGGGTCCACGACCTGTCGAGGAACCTTGCCGGTCATCGTGAAGACGAACCGCATCGCCCTGTGACCGGGGTCCGCGCACGGGTCGAACATCAGTGGGCAGCCGCCGTCGATCACAGCGATCCCACGAGCGCGTCCATAGGACGTCGCTTCGTCCGAGACGCTCCCGCCTCCGAACGATCGGTGCATCCACACATGGCGGATACCGAGCTCGGCGCACTCGCGCATCGTGCCCAGGGCGTGCTCGGGACTGGTCCCGATCACGACCGCATCGACGCCACCCTCGATCGTCTTGAGGTCGCGATTGCACGGGTCACCCTCGACCTCCTCCGCGTTCGGATTGACCGCGAAGACCCGGTACCCACGGTCACGGAGCCGCTGGTACACGACGTTCGAGCCGTGGGTCTTCGGATCCCTCGAGACGCCCGTCACCGCGATCCTGTGATGTGACAGGAACTCGTTCGCCGCTTCTCTCATCGTTGCCATCACGATCCCTCCTGTTTTCCTCATGCGAGTGATGTCGATGGTCCCGCTCGTACTCAAGCCGCCGACGCGCCATCGCGACGTACATGCTCGGCAGCATGAGAACGTGCATCGCCGCGAGGAACGTGGCTGTTCCGATCGCTCCGATCAGGAACGGGCCGACCAGCACGACGTACGGAACGGTCATCGCCGCGCTCATCTCGACGACCCGCGCCCACGGATGGCGGCGGTGGCGCATCCACAAAGCCATGCCGACGACCATGTAGGCCGTCATGAGTAGGCCGCGGAGGGCCGCGTAGTGCAGCAAGCTGGCATGCCCGACTGCCGCGAAGACGGCCGAGACCGCGGCACCCAGGACGGCCATCGATAGCAGCATCACGACGACCATCTCAGCGAAGTGCCGCCAGAACCGGCGCTTGTGCCGCATCGGGGACGGCACCGTCACATCCACTGCTCGAACGTTCATCGCCCTCATCCCCCGCTCGCTCGGCGCGACCGGCCGTGTCCCCGGTCGCGGCCGGTCCCGCGTGCAGGTCAATGCGTCAGGATGCGCGGCTCTTCCGCCTGACGCTCCTTCGAGCGACGGATCGCCCTGCTGATCCCGTAGATGCAGAGCCCGCAGCACGCCGCCGCGACGACGATCCAGACGATCGCTACGGCAGACACGACACTCACCTCCCTTCGCCGATCTCGGACCGGCGCGCCCGGTCCGGCTGGCATACCGAAGATGCGCTCAAGAGTCGCCGGGGCACAGGGCCTGGCGGCCCGTCTCGGACGGGACCGTCGTCACACAAGGGTCGGTGAACAGGGCAGGAGGAGCCCGCCTGATGGCGGGCTCCCCCGTGGAAGCGGCCCGGAGCTCGAGGCCGCCTCGGTCCTACACCGACGTTGTTGCGTAGCTCCCGTCTCGAGTGCGGTGGACCGTCACCCGGTCGACCTTCGCTGCGTGGCGGAATCCGAGAACCGCGAGGATCCCCAGGACGATGCCCGCTGCGACGGCGGCGACCCCGGCCCACAGCGTGATCGTGGCCACGGTCCACCATCCGTAGGCGTTCAGCAGGATCGACCGCAGGGTCTCGCCGCGGAACAGCGTCTGGACCTTCGCGTCCAGCTCGGCCCTCGCCGGGTCGTCCTCCTCGAGCGCCCGTGCCTCGGCGGAGGTCTCCGAGTAGGTCTTCCCGTCGTTCACGGCGGCCAGGTGCCCGCCGATGTAGCGGGAGTACGCCTCCGCCTCCGCCCCGGTGTCGACCTTCTCGCCGGCATACTCGCCGACCTCGGCCCTCTCCTCGGGCGTCATCGCGCCGGCCGGCGGGAAGACGATGTTCTGGGGAGCGAGCCGGTCGCGCACGTTGTCACGGCCGAAGCTGCCTCCGTAGATCGCCATCGCGCCCAGCACGACCAAGACGGCGGCGACGACGGCGCCGGCGCCGCTCACGATCTGGTCCCAATTCTTCCTATCCATGATCAGCTCCTTGCTCCTGGGGCCCCGCTCCGGTGGGGCCGTTCGAGCACATCGTCGACGCCCGCTGGGCTCCGTTCATGGGCCGGAAGACCCACTCACCACGGGACTCGCCGGGACCCGGACCGCCCGGGAACGCTGGGGTACGCTGCGGCGATGTCCGAGCGGGAGCCGGCGGGCGAGGGCGATCGGCGCCTGATCGAGGCCGGCATGGCTCTCGCTTCGGAGCTGTCCTTGGACGCGGTCCTGCTCCGGATCGTGGACCTCGCGGTCGACCTCACCGGCGCCCGCTATGGGGCGCTGGGTGTGCTCACACCCGACGGGCGGTTGATCGAGGAGTTCATCACGGTGGGGATCACTCCTGAGGAACGGGCAGCCCTGGGCGACCCCCCGACAGGTCACGGCCTCTTGGGGGCGCTGATCACGGAAGCCCGTCCCCTGCGGATCCCCGATATCAGCGCCGATCCTCGGTCGGTCGGGTTCCCGCCTAACCACCCTCCGATGAAGTCACTTCTGGGAGCTCCCGTCGCAGGACGAGGGAGGGTGTTCGGGAACATCTACCTTACGGACAAACGCGGCTCGCAGACGTTCGACGAGGAGGACGAGCGCGTCTTGGTGGTCCTCGCGACCCAGGCCGCCATCGCCGTCGAGAACGCCCGCCTCTACGACGAGACCGAGCGCAAGAGCAGGGAGCTCCAGAGGCTCCAGGTCCTCGAGGAGCGGGAACGGATCGCCAAGGAGCTCCACGACGGCGTCATCCAATCTCTGTTCGCCGTCGGGATGAGCCTCCAAGGGCTGGCGGCCTCATCCAGCGACGAGGACATGGCCCGTCGCCTCGAAGCTGCGGTCGAGGATGTCGACCACTCGATACGGGACCTGCGCAACTACATCTTCGGGCTTCGCCCTGGGATCCTGGCGGACCGCCAGCTCGATCAGGCGCTCAAGGAGATGGCGAACGAGTTCGGCGCCCGCTCGGGCGTCGTGACGGTCGTCGAGGTGGACAGCGAGGCTGCCTCCCAGCTCGCCTCGCGTGCAGGCGATGTCGTGCAGCTCGTGCGTGAGGCACTCTCGAACGTCGGCCGGCACGGGGCTGCCACCACATGCCGAGTCTCACTCCGGAGAGGAGAAGCGGGCCTTTCCCTCGAGGTCGACGACGACGGACGGGGGTTCGACGTCGACATGACGACCTGGGGCATGGGCCTCAGCAACCTCCGGGATCGCGTCGAGTCCCTCGGTGGATCGCTTCAGGTCGAGAGCACGCCGGGAGAAGGGACGACCGTCCGGGCGACGTTCCCGTCCTGAACGGGTCCCGGCCGAGTCAGGACCATCGACCCCTCCGCTCCGGCACGCCCACGTGCATCCTCGTCCCATGTTCGCCAGGTATTTCGTCGAGCTGCCGATGTTCTCCGAGGAAGTCGAGCACGCGCTGTCACACGACCCGCGGGCCTGGCTTCCCGGGTTGGCTGAACGAGCGAACCACCGCGGGGACCTGCTCCTCGCCGAGGTGGGATTCGGTGAAGTCGTCCGGATCAAGAGAACGGTGGTCATCGAGCTCGGACGGTCGGTTCGCTCAGGGACCAAGACCGTGTTCCCGCTGAGGTGGACTTCCTCGGTTGCGGCGGGGCTCTTCCCCTCACTCGATGCCGACCTGGAGGTGGCCCCCCTCGGCCCTGGGCGCACCCAGTTGGCGATGAGCGCGAGATACGATCCTCCCTTCGGGCCCGTCGGCCGTGCCGTTGATCGTGCGGTCCTCTCGAGGGTCGCCGAGGCGACACTCAAGGACTTCCTCGACCGGGTCGCCGAGACGATCCTTGAGAAGTGGGATGCGCCGCAGCTGTCCGAGGCTGGCGGAGTCGAGCTGCCGTCGGCATGAATCGAGCGGGCTACCATCCACCCATGACCGAGCGGAAGACCCCTCCCCTCCGCGTCATGCTCGTGGACGATCACGAGGTCGTGCGAGACGGGATCCGAGCGATGCTCGCGACCGAGGACGACATCCACGTCACGACGGAAGCCGGCACGGTCCGGGAGGCAATCGACGAGGCGGACCGGGCCAGACCGGATGTCGTCGTGATGGACGTCCGGCTGGCCGATGGGAGCGGGATCGAGGCCACACGTGAGATCCGAGCGAAGCATCCGACGACCCGTGTCCTGATGCTCACCTCGTTCGCGGATGACGAAGCGCTGTTCGCTTCGATCATGGCGGGCGCCTCCGGCTACGTGCTGAAGCAGGTTCGCTCCGGCGAACTCGTCCACGCGATCCGTTCCGTCGGAGCCGGCGACAGTCTCCTGGATCCCTCGGTGACGACCGCGGTGCTCGACCGGCTCCGCAAGGGGAAGCACCTGATGAGAGACGAGAAGCTCGCGCGGCTCTCTCCCCAGGAGGAGCGGATCCTCTCGCTGATCGCGGACGGCAGGACGAACAAGGAGGTCGGCGACGAACTCCAACTTGCCGAGAAGACCGTGAAGAACTACGTCTCCTCGATCCTCTCCAAGCTGGAGGTGGCGCGCCGGGCGGAGGCGGCCGCGTACCTGGCTCGGCACACGACGACCCCCGGCTCCGTCCAGTAGACGGCATCCTCAACGTCCGCGAAGGACGAATCCGTCAGCCTCGGGAGCCGAGCGGACCGCTCCCAGGACCTCGGCCGCATCGGCGTGGTCACCCAGACCGACCACGTGGCCTCCGATGAAGGGGTCCAACCATCCGACGGAGCCCAGCAGGATCACCGTCCGCCCGCGCTGCGAATAGAGTTCCACCAGCTCGTCGGCCGAAGTGCCGACCCCGAGCTCATCCCCCGCCAGCCAGGGGTCGAGCACGACCACGTCGGCCCGCTCCGCGAGGGGGCAGTAGCCCTCTCGGCCCCCGATGCATCTGTAGTCCGGAGCCGTCGGACCCGGGCAGGGGATCACGTCGTATCCGGCGCTTTCCAACGCTTGTCCCAGGCGTTCGCGCCTCCATTCGTCCGATTCGACCAGGAGGACCGTTCCCTCATCCGGCATCGCACACCTCCCATCTCGAGCTTGCTCGGTCGGCGAACGATGACGATGCTCGCCACTGAACCGCATCCTCGCGCGTCCGAGGCCGGGTGAGGCCGAACGCGTGGGTCGGCCCTCCCACGACGACGAGCGAGACGTCCTCGGGGATCGTGGTCGGCGCGACGCTGACCTCGGTGAGCTCCGTCACGAACCGCGAGG
>DASQTT010000217.1:0-7564 GCA_035641735.1 Actinomycetota bacterium
TCGAGCGCTTCGTCGGCGTTGGCCTTCAGCGGCACGACCTGACCGCGTCGCCAGGCCCCGTCGGCGGTGATCAGCACCTTCGCCTCGGCGTCGTTGATGCGGTCGCGAAGAGCGTCGGCGCTGAACCCGCCGAAGACGACGGAGTGCGGCGCTCCGATCCGTGCGCACGCGAGCATCGCGATCGGGAGCTCGGGGACCATCCCCAGGTAGATGTTCACGCGGTCGCCCTTCCGCACCCCGAGGGATCGGAGCCCGTTCGCCAGCCGGCAGACCTCCTCCAGCAGTCCGGCGTAGGTGATCGTCCGCGTGTCGCCCGGCTCCCCTTCCCAGTGGAAGGCGACCTTGTCGCCGCCGCCCGCCCGCACGTGACGGTCCAGGCAGTTCACCGACGCGTTCAGGGTCCCGCCCACGAACCACTTCACGAGGGGCGGGTCCCACTCCATCACGGTGTCCCAGCGGCGGCTCCACTCCAGCCGATCGGCCTCCCGGGACCAGAACCCCTCGGGGTCCGAGGCCGCCCGTTCGTAGATCTCAGGACCCGAGACGACCGCGTTCTCGGCGAACCCGGGCGGCGGCGGGAAGGTCCGTTGCTCGTCGAGGAGCGCGTCGATGTTCGGGGTCTCGCTCACGCCGGTCCCTCCTGCTCGTTCCTTCGTGCCCGGAGATACGCTCGTGGTGGTTCTCGCTCGCCGCGAGCTCCCGGGCCCGTGCTCAGCGCGCGGGGAAGGCCATCGTACGAGACCCCCGCCATGACGGGCGAGCTCAGGGGTGCTTGCATAGGTGCGTGGACGGGGCCACCATCGTGCTCGAGGCCGCCCACCGAGGCGGCTTCGGGGTTGGTTGGGGGGAAGGAGGAAAGCGTGGCGGAGTACGAGGCATATTGCGTGAAGTGCAAGACGAAGCGCACGTTCGAGGGGACGGTCGTCACCCTCAAGAACGGGCGTAGCGCAGCTCAGGGCACCTGCCCGGTCTGCGGCACCAAGGTGATGCGGATCCTCGGGAAGGCCGACGTCGCCGCTTCCTAGGGGCGCGTGAGCAGCTGCTCGGGGCTCACGAGGACGGGCCCCGGTGTCATCCTTCGGTGGCGGGCCGCCAGGTCCGCCACCGTCGTCTGGTCGAACACGGCCTGGGCGGCCCTCGCAACGTCGGCCCAGAACCCTTGCAGGCCACACCGCGTGTCCTGGAAGCACGTGTGGTTCGACGGCTCGAGGCAGAACATCGGGTAGATCTGGCCTTCGATCGCGTCGGCGATCTCCCCGACCGTGATCTCCTCGGGCGGCCGGGAGAGCCGGCAGCCGCCGCCCCCGCCCCGGAAGCTCTCCACCAGACCGGCTTTCGATAGCGCTCCCAGTTGCTGCTCGAGGAACCGCACGGGGATCTGCTGGCGGGCGGCGATCTCGCGAGCGGGCACGAGCGTGCCTTCGTGCCGGCGGTCGGCCAGCTCGATCATGGCGCGCATGGCGTATTCCAGCTTCTGCGAGACCTTCAGCACGGCACCAACCCTCCGCGTCGAGGGTAGGAGGGGGCCCTCTCCACGTCAAACGTGGCGCGATCGCGGGAGGAGCGATCCCCCGTGTTCCGGGTATCCAGGCCGGTGCCGTTGCGATCCGATGCATCTACCGATGTAGGTTGATCGGGGAGCCCCCCGGAAGGAGGACATCGGAGCATGGCCCGAGTGCTGGTCGTCGACGACGAACCGGACGTCCTGCTCCTGTGCCGTTTGAACCTGGAGCAACGGGGCCACGAGGTACTGGAGGCTCCCGATGGCGATACGGCGCTCGAGCTGGCGAGGTCGGGATCTCCCGACCTGGTCGTCTTGGACCTGATGCTGCCGGGGATCGACGGCTACGAGGTCCTCGAGGCCCTCCGGGCCGGCGAGCTGACCTCCGGGGTCCGCGTCCTGGTCCTCACGGCGAAATCCCTGCAGGCGGACCGAGAGCGGTCCCGACAGCTGGGAGCGTCGGCGTTCCTCACGAAGCCGTTCCTCCCCGACGAGCTCTGTGACCTGGTCGACGCGATGCTCGCCGACCGCGCCTGATCGATCAGGCCTCGAAGTCCTCGCCGAGGACCACGATCACGTCGGCGGCGGGGTTCGTCACCGCTTCGGCCTGATAGGTGCGCGGCAGCTTCTCGACTGGGACGTCGGGCGTCAAGTAGGTCTCGGCGAGGAGCTTCGCGTCCGCCTCGTTCTGCTCCTCGTGCTCGTCCGGTCGGAAGTACACGATCGTGTCGACGATCGGCTTGTCGGGAGCGTCGGTCGGCTCGCCTCCTCGGAGGTAGCCCTCGTCCTCGAGGGTGAGCTGGAAATCGCCGGCCAGGCCCGGCGTGAAGGTGCCGTTGAGGACCTGGATCAGGACGTCTTCCGTCTGCCCGACGATCTCACCGCCGCCTCCGTTCTGCGGGCTGGGCGACGGCGAGCGGGTCGGGGAGGGTGACGTGGTCTCGGGGCTCGTGGTCGGCGCGGCGGCCGTCTCGGCGTCGAAGCCCTGGGCGAGGACCACGATGCCGCCCACGACCAGGGCGAGGACGATGGCCAGCCGGGTCACGCCGGGATTCACGCCGCCATCCTAGCGGGCGAGCTCAGACGCGAAGCCCGAGGCCGGACGCGGTCCGCGCCCGCCGTCTGGCTTCCCGCACGCGCCGCAGCCGGCGGACCAGCATCGGATCGTAGGCGAGGGCTTCGGGCCGGTCGATCACCCGGTGCAGCAGCTGGTGGTACCGGGCCGGCGAGAAACCGAACCGCTCCCGGATCGCGCGCTCCTTGGTGACCTCGAGCTTCCATGCCTCCCGCTCGAAGTCGAGCACGGCTCTCGAGCGTTCGTCGAGACCCTCCGGCGCCTGCTCCATGGTCGCGAGGGTAGCCCGCGCTCGACGCCGTTCAAGCACCGGCGGAACGCTCCCGAGACCTGTAGGAGTGGGAGGATGAGTGCCTCGGGAAGGCCTCGGCCCATGGCGCAGGACGGATCGATCGACATCGGAGGAGACGCCCCCGCGGGCGGCTCCCGCTTCGTCGCGCAGCTCAACATGCTCCACAGCCTGGCGGCGACCCTCGCCAGCCTCGTCGACGTCGAGGAGATCGGCGCGGCGATCACCGAAGAGCTCCGAACGATCCTCGACTACCACAACTGCCGGGTCTACCTGCTGGATACCGACGGTCACACGTTGACGCCGATCGCCTTCCGGGGCGAGATCTTCTACGAGTACGAGCACGAGACGCTCGAGGAGCTGATCGCCGAGGTCGGCGAGGGCATAACGGGATGGGTTGCGGAGCACCGCACTTCGCTCCTCACCCCGGACGCGCGGCTCGTGGATTTCGCGGTCCAGATCCCGGGGACCGACGACCTCCTCGAATCCATGCTCGCGGTGCCGATGACGGTCGGCGACGACCTCCAGGGCGTGATCGTCCTTTCGAGCTTGGGCTACGGCGCCTTCGACGAGGAGGACCAGCGCCTGCTCGAGGTCCTCGCCTCGCACGCGGCGGTCGCGTTCCAGAACGCCAAGCTCCTGCAGGGCGAGCGTGAGGCGGGCCAGACCTCCTCGACCCTGCTGAACCTCTCGAAGCAGCTCACCCAGCTCCGGTCGGTCGGCGACATCCTGCAGCGCGCGATCGAGACGGTGCCGTCGGTGATCGACGTCGCGGCCGTCGGATTCCTGGTCCGCGACGACGACTCGGGCGACTTCCGTCTCGCGAGGCTGCTCACGCTCGAGCCCGAGGCGATCCGACCTCGACACGAGATCGCGGACGTGCCGGCCGAGTGGGCGTCCTCGCTGGTCTTCGAGAACGCCGAGCCGCTGGTGTTCACCGGCGACGACCCGAGGATCCGGGGACGGGACTTCGTGATCGCGAGGGAGCCGCGCGACGGCGTGGCCGCTCCCGTGACGTGGGAGCCGGACGGCGCCGGCACGTTGGTCGTGATCGGCCGCAAGGGCGAGGGCTTCTTCGGGGGCCGCGAGATCCGACTGGTGCGGGGGATCGCCGACCTCACGTCCCTCGCCCTGGGCAACGCGAGGCGGTTCTCCGAGCTCGAGCGGTTCCACGAGCTCGTCGCGGGACTGGACGCCGCCTTCTGGGAGGCCTCGCTCCCCGACCTGGGATTCACCTTCCTCGGCGGCGCCGTCACCGACCTGTTGGGCGCCGACGCGAGCGCGTGGACCTCGGGCGCACGCGCCTGGGGCGCGCATATCGACGAGCACGATCGCGAAGGAGCGGTCCGCGAGATGCGGCGCCTCGTGGAGGACGGCGTGGGCGAGGCGCTCGAGTACCGCGTGCTCGCGCAGGACGGCTCGACGCGCTGGATCCGCGACCTGGTTCGTGTCGTGAAGGCTCGAGGCGGCGGACCGACGGCGCTCCGCGGGCTGATGGTCGACGTCACGGAACGGAAGCGAGCCGAACGGGCCCTCCTCGCCAGCGAACGCAAGTACTCCGACGCGTTCCGGCGCGAGCGGGAGGCCGCCCAGCGACTGCGGACGCTCGACGAGATGAAGAACACGTTCCTCGAGGCCGTGTCGCACGACCTCCGAACCCCGCTCACGTCGATCCTCGGTTCGGCGCTCACGCTGGAGCGGTCGAAGCTGGACCTGCCGCGGAGCGACGCCCTCGACATGGTGGCGAGGATCGCCTCGAACGCGCGCAAGCTGGAGCGGCTCCTCTCGGACCTGCTCGACCTCGACCGGCTGCAGCGAGGGATCGTCTCCCCGAACCGCCGGAACACCGACCTGGTCGAGTTCGTCACGCGCGCGATCGCGGAGGCGGATACCCAGGGGCGGACCGTCGAGCTCGACGTAGAGCCGGGGCACGTCTCGATCGACCAGGCGAAGACCGAGCGGATCCTGGAGAACCTGCTGTCGAACAGCCTCCGGCATACGCCCGTCGACGCGAAGATCTGGATCCGCGCACGCCCCGAGGAGGGTGGCGTGCTGTTCGTCGTGGAGGACGACGGTCCGGGCGTGCCGGAGGACCTGCGGGAAGAGATCTTCGAGCCCTTCCGCCAGGTCCCGGGGTCGTCGTCGGAGCACGCGCCCGGGGTGGGCATCGGCCTGTCGCTCGTGAAGCGCTTCGCCGAGCTGCACGGCGGCCGCGCTTGGGCCGAAGAGCGGCCCGGAGGAGGCGCCTCGTTCAACGTCTTCCTCGAGGGCGCCTGAGGAACGACGGAGGATGGAGCCGGCGGTCGGACTCGAACCGACGACCTAGCGATTACAAGTCGCTTGCGCTACCACCTGCGCCACGCCGGCGTGCTCGGAGTCTATCGGGACTCGGCGGCTTGCCGGAACACGAACCCGTAGGCGAGCAGCGCGTACAGGACGAACGCGTAGAGCGCGATCGAGAGCAGGCCGGAGGAGCCGGAGGAGCTGAGCTGCGCGAGCCCGCTCAGGATGCCCAGGACGGCGATCACGATCCCGAGCACTCGACCACCCGAGCTCAATCGCATGATCAGCAGGCCGGCCACGATGTCGAGCGCACCCAGCCCGAACGCGACGACGGCCACGATCGTCGAGACCTCCTCCGCATCGGCGCCGGGCACCTCCAGTGCGCCGCTGCCGTTCAGGACGACGAAGCCGGCGATGATCGCGAGCACCCCCGCGACGATCAGGATCACCGCGGCTCCCGTCACGACGCCGGGCCGCCGCGGCGGTCCGGCGCGAGGCACCGGGATGCCGGAGTACGGCTGGCCCGAGGGCTGATACGGCTCGCTGGGGGGAGGTGGGAGGTCGTTCATGGGTGGATGCCTCGTCGGCTGGACGGAGCCTACCGAGCGGTTCCGTCCGGAGCAACGATGCGGGCGGGCAGCACGAACCCGTAGACGGCGGCGGCGAGGGACGCCGAGGCGTTGAGCGAGGCGACGCGGCCGCGCACCGGCAGCGACACGAGCACGTCGCAGCGTTCCCGCACGAGCCGTGACATCCCCTCCCCCTCGGACCCGACGACGAGGGCGATCCGCCCCTCGGGCGGCGGTTCCTCGTAGATCGTGCGGGGCGCCGCGGCGTCGAGGCCCACCACGACGAAACCCTCATCCTGGAGCCGGCCGAGCGCGCGGGCGATGTTCGCCACTCGGGCGTGCGGAAGGTGGAGCAGCGCGCCCGCAGAGGCGCGGACGGCCGCGGGCGTCACCGCGGCGGCCCGAGGGATCCGGGTCACCAGGGCGGCGGCGCCGGCGGCTTCGGCGGTCCGCGCCGAGGCGCCGAGGTTCTGGGGATCGGTGATCCCGTCGAGGACGACGACGAGCGCGTCCTCCGCGAACGGGAGCGTGGCGAGGTCGCGCTCGCCGAGCTCACGACCTGCCCGGCCGCCGGCGGTCCGCGCGACGACGCCGCGGTGATCCGGCGCCAAACGATCCAGCTCCCGACGCTCCGCGGCGCGGACCGGTATCCGGGCCGCGCGGGCCGCCGCCCGCACCTCGCGGAGGCCCTGGGTCTCACGCGACCCCGTCGCGACCAGCACCTCGCGAACGGACCCGGCCCGGATCGCCTCGAGGACCGCGCGGCGACCGGCCACGACCTCCTCGCTCATCGGAGCAGCGCGACGGCCAGGCACCCGATCCCCTCGCCCGTGAGCCCGAGCCCTTCGGGGCGGGTGCCCTTCACCGAGACCCGGTCCGCCGACAGGCCCGTGATCTCGGCCAGCCGCGCTCGCATCTCGTCCCGGCGCGGCGCGATCGCCGGGCGGTCGCAGACCACGGTCACGTCGAAGGAGAGGAGCGACAGCCCGCGTCGGGCGATCAGCTCAGCGGACGTTCCGAGGATCGCAGCCCCCGAGATCCCCTCGTTCGCGGCATCCGTCTCCGGGAAGTGCTCCCCCACATCGCCGAGCGCGCCGGCGCCGAGCAGCGCGTCGGCGATCGCGTGGCAGACCACGTCCCCGTCGGAGTGGCCGGCCAGTCCCGGCTCCGCCTCGAAGAGCAGGGCGCCCAGCCACAGCGGCCGGGACGCGTCGCGCGCGTGCACGTCGAAGCCAAGGCCGACCCCTTCAGGCACGCACCCCTCCGATCCTCCGGTCGGCCTCCGCCAGGTCCGCCGGGGTCGTGATCTTCGTGTTGGAGGGCTCGCCGGGGACGGTTCTGACCTCGAACCCGGCCCACCGGAGCATCGTCGCGTCGTCGGTGAAGGCGGATCCGGATGCCGCCGCCTTCGCGTGGGCCCGCCGGAGCGCCTCGGCGCGGAACGCCTGCGGCGTCTGTGTCAGGAAGAGCTCGTCCCGCGGCTCGACTCCGGCCAGGACCCCGGCCCGAACGCGGATCACGGTGTCCGTCACCGGCACGACCGGCGTCGCGCCGTCGCCGCCCTCCCGCACGGCGGCGATCACGCGAACGAAGAGCTCCGGCGATGCGAACGGCCGCGCGGCGTCGTGCACGACGACGACCCGCGCGCGCTCGGGCACCTCGGTCAGCGCCGCGCGGACGGAGTCTTCACGCGACGCGCCGCCGGCCACGATCGAGACGGGCGTCCCCAGACCGTCGAGCGCCTCGACGGCGGCCGTCTCCCATCCCCCGGGAACCGCGACGACGAGCGAAGACACGTCCGGGCACGCGCCGGCGGTGGCGGCGGCGACCGTCAGGATCGGGCGCCC
>DASQTT010000218.1:0-3443 GCA_035641735.1 Actinomycetota bacterium
CTTCGGCGCGACGTCCTTCACCAGGACCTTGCACGCGAGAGCGTTGCGACCGTCGATCACCATCGCGTCGGACCCGCAGATGCCGTGGGCGCACGACCGCCGGAACGTGAGCGTCCCGTCGTGGTGCCACTTGACCTCGTGGAGCGCCTCGACGAGCCGCTCGTAGGGATCCACCTGGATCGTGAACTCGTCCCACCACGGGTCGGCGGAGACCTGCGGGTTGTAGCGACGGATCCGCATCGTGAGCGTGGTCAGATGGGTCGCGCCGACCCGTCGGCCGTCGGAGGAGTTCAGGACGTCGGCGGGCGTGATCGCGCTCATCAGTACTTCCGCTCCATGGGGATGTACGGCCCCATCTTCACCGGCTTCGTCTCCAGCCGGACGGAGCCGTCCGCCTCCAGGTACGCGAGCGAGTGCTTCAGCCAGTTCGCGTCGTCGCGCAGGGGGTGGTCCTCGCGGTAGTGCGCGCCGCGGCTCTCGTCTCGCGCCTGGGCGGCCGCCACGAGCGCCGTGGCGCAGTCCAGCAGGAACCGGAGCTCGACGGCCTCCATCAGGTCCGTGTTGTAGATGCTGCCCCGGTCGCCGATCGAGATCCGCGCATACCGCTCGTGGAGCCCGTCGAGGATGCCGCCCATCTTCGCCAGGCTCTCCTCGCTCCGCACCACGAACGCATGGTCGAACATCGCATCCTGCAGCTCCGAGCGGATGTCCGCCACGTTGTCGCCGCCTTGCCTGGTGAGGATGGGGTCGAGGAGGTCCAGCGTGGCGACCGTGGGGCCGGTCGGTAGGTCCGGCAGATCCGACGCCGTCGCATGGGTCGCCATGTCCCGCCCCCCACGACGCCCGAAGACGACGATGTCGAGCAGCGAGTTCGTCCCGAGCCGGTTCGCGCCGTGCACCGAGACGCAGGCGCACTCGCCCGCGGCGTAGAGGCCGGGCACGATCCGCTCGTCGGGGCCGGTGACCACCCGCGCCTCGACGTCGGTGGGGATGCCGCCCATGGCGTAGTGAGCGGTCGGCTGGATCGGCACCGGCTCCCGCGTGGGCTCGACCTGGAGGTAGACACGGGCGAACTCCGTGATGTCGGGGAGCTTCTCCTCGAGGATCGATGGATCGAGGTGGGTGAGGTCGAGGTGGATCGCGTCGCCCTTGGGGCCGAGACCCCGGCCCTCCTTGATCTCCTGATAGATCGAACGCGAGACGACGTCGCGCGGGGCGAGGTCCTTGATCGTCGGTGCGTAGCGCTCCATGAACCGCTCGCCGTCGCGGTTGCGGAGGACGGCGCCTTCCCCGCGAGCTCCCTCGGACAGCAGCACGCCCAGGCGGTACAGCCCGGTCGGGTGGAACTGGAAGAACTCCATGTCCTCCAGGGGGATCCCGCGACGCCACGCGACGGACGGCCCGTCGCCGGTCAGGGCGTGCGCGTTCGACGAGACGCGGAACATCCGTCCGTAGCCACCGGTCGCGAACAGGACCGACTTCGCCTTGAAGACGTGCAGGTCGCCCGTCGCGAGCTCGTACGCGACGACGCCTGCGGTCCGCCCGTCGTCGGCCCGAAGGAGGTCGAGGCAGTAGAACTCGTTGAAGAACCGAACGTCGCGCTTCACGCACTGCTGGTAGAGCGTCTGCAGGATCATGTGCCCGGTCCGGTCGGCGGCGTAGCAGGCCCGCTTGACGGGACGCTCGCCGTGGTTCGCGGTGTGACCGCCGAACCGGCGCTGGTCGATCCGGCCGTCGGGCGTGCGGTTGAACGGCAGGCCCCAACGCTCGAGCTCATAGACCGCCTCGACCGCCTCCTCCGTGAGGATCTCGGCCGCCGGCTGGTCGACGAGGTAGTCGCCGCCCTTCACCGTGTCGAAGGCGTGCCACTCCGGCGAGTCCTCTTCGACGTTGCCGAGCGCGGCGCACACGCCCCCCTGCGCCGCCCCCGTGTGCGAGCGCGTGGGATAGAGCTTCGAGATCACGGCGGTCTTGACGCGGCCAGAGGCCTCGATCGCCGCGCGCAGGCCGGCCCCGCCCGCGCCGACGATCACGGCGTCGTAGGTGTGGGTGACGGTCATGGGCTTCCGGCGGGCCCGCCGGGCCAGGCCGACGGATCGAAGGTGACGACGACGATCGTGCCGAGCGCCATCAGCGCGCCGCCGAGCACCGTGAAGGAGCTGTTGATCGCGAGCCGGAGGCCGGCGGGGCGGACGTAGTCGAGGACGATCACGCGGAGCCCGTTCACGCCGTGGAGGAGCGCCAGCACGAGCATCAACCAGTCCCACGTCTTCCAGAAGGGGCTCGCCCAGCGGAGCTGGATGAACGCGAAGTCCACGCGGTCCACGCCCTCTTCGAACACGTGCATGATCAGGACGTGGCCGACGGCGAGGAACAGCAGGACGATCCCGGATATCCGCATGAAGAGCCACGTCCAGAGCTCGAAGCCGCGGAAGGGCCGATCGCGGCCGCCGCCGACCGGCTTGCCGGTGGGCGGGGGCCCCGCCGGGCGGATCTCGGTGCTCGTGGCCATCCCGTCAGCCCTCGAAGAGGAGCTCGACGATCGCCGAGCCCATGATCCAGGTGATCGGGATCATGGACCCGACGAACAGGACGGTCGTGGCGATCCCCAGGGCGCGGAAGTGACTCGTGAGGCCGGGGAAGAAGTCGATCAGCATGATCTTCACGCCGTTGAACGAGTGGTACAGGACCGCCGCGACGAGTCCCAGCTCGAGCAACCGGATGAAGGGGTTGTGATAGACCGACGCGACCCGGTTGTAGGCGTCCGGGCCCCAGCCGACCACGGCGGTGTCGACCACGTGGGCGAACAGGAACAAGATGATCGCGACGCCGGTGATCCGGTGCATCAGCCAGCTGTACTGGCCCTCGTGACCCTTGTAGAGGGGGCCGAAACGGCCCTTCCGATCTCCTTCGGGGGCCCTGCCTTCGGTCGTCGCCACGGTCCTCCCTAGCGTACCGAAGCCCCGGCGCAACCCTGGGGCGCGGTGGTCACGGCAGGCGGATCGCGACCATGACGCCGTCCCGCGTCGGCACGATCGTCGAGAGGTAGCGCTCGTCCTCCGCGATCAGCCGGTTGTGCTCCAGGACGGCTTGCGTGTACCGCGGGCGTGGATCCTCCGGATCCTCGACCGAAACCCGGCCGTACCAGAGCACGTTGTCGCAGACGTACAGGCCGCCGGGCCGGATCCGTTCACGGGCCGCACGCCAGGCCGCCGGGTAACCGTCCTTGTCGATGTCGCAGAAGACGATGTCGAAGTCCCCGTCGATCCGATCCAGCTGGGTCACGGCATCGCCCACGTGGAAGCTGATGCGATCGGCGAGCCCCGCTCGCTTCAGGTACTCGGCCGCCTTCACCTCGTTCTCCGGGTCCCCGTCGGTCAGGTGGACCTCGCCGTCGGTCCCGACGGCACGCGCGTGCCAGTACGCGGAGTAGCCGAAGCCGG
>DASQTT010000219.1:0-4509 GCA_035641735.1 Actinomycetota bacterium
CGGGAGCCGTCGGGCAGCCGCGCGTCCACCATCGGACTCGCCTCGTCGACGCGGCGGCCGACCTTCGCCACGATCTTGTCGATCGTGCGTCGCAGCTGCCCCTCGTCGTGGAACTTCGTCCCGGTCCAGAAGAGCTTCCCGCCGCGCTCCACGTAGATCGTGTCCCAGTTATTGACCATGACCTCCGTCACTTCGGGGTCACGGATGTACGGCTCCAGCGGGCCGAGGCCGAGGACGCTGTCCCCGATCTGCCGGACGATCAGGAGCTTCTCCTGCGCCGACAGGACCCCCTCTTCCTCGTCGAGGAGCTCGCGGAGGCGCTGGTGCACCATGCCTTCGAGTTCGGTGTCGGAGAGACTCGCGTCGTAGAGCCTCGGACCGAGGCTGTCGACCAGGCGCTCCTGCACCCGCTGTCGGACCTCGGAGATCCTGTCCTTCTGCTGGGACTTCGCCAGCCTGTCTGCCAGGGACATCGGGTGCCTCCTCTACCTTCTGCTCGTTGGGTTTGGGTTCAGTTCCGTGCGAACAGCCGCTTCTTCTTCCTCGATGCCTCGAACGATCCGTCGCCGGGAGTCGGAGCCTCGGCCTGTCCGGCGAACCGGACCGCCAGCTGCCGGACCGCCTGCGCGACCTCGGAGTTCGGCTCGTCCAGCACGACCGGCCGGCCCTTGTTCAGGGAGGTCGGCACGAGTCGGCTGGAGGGGATCATGGCGTCGACGCTGATCTTCATCACCCGCTCCACGTCCGAGGCGTCGAGCCCCACCTTCGAGTCGGCGCGGTTCAAGACCACGCGGAACCGCTCGCGGGGCAAGCCGATCGTGAGCAGCGTGTCCAGGGACTTCGACAGGTGCTTCACGCCGACCACGTCGAGCCCCGTGACGAGGCAGATCGAGTCGGAGAGATCGAAGCACACGAGCGCGGAGTCCGAGTAGTCGACCGAGGCGTCCACGACGACCCAGGCGAACTCGCTGCGGAGCGCCCGGAGGAACTTGCCGATCGCCTCACCGGCCGGCGCCTCAGCGGCGGGATCCGGCGGCGCGCCGAAGCCCCACAGGTGCTCGGACAGCTGGACGCCGACCGACCGGATCTCGGCTCGATCTGCGCCCTCGCCGAGCGCCATCAGGTCCTGGATCGATGCCGAGGGCTCACGTCCGAAGTACGTGAAGACGTCACCCATGTCGATGTCGAGGTCCACGACCGCCGAGTCCTGGCCAGTCACCTCCGAGATCGCCGTGGCCAGGTTCGAGGTCAGGAAAGTCTTCCCGGTCCCCCCCTTGGAGGAGAAGACCGACAGGATCCGTCCGCGCGTGATCGCAGACCCATCCGTGTGCGCGACCGCGACCGACCGGAGGTTCGTGGCCCAGACGATCGCGCGATCGACCGCGTCCCGGAGCTCCTCCGTGCCCTGGGTCATGTCGACGACGTCCCGGATCCCGGCCCGCATCGCGGCCGGGAGGAGCCCGTTCCAGGTGTGGTCCCGGACGAGCACCATCGCCGTGCCGGGGGCCTGGCGCCCGACGAACTCGGCCAGGCCGAGTGCGTCGGGCTCCTTGACCTCCGGCGATAGCACCAGGACGTCGATCGGCTGGTACGCGTTGAGCAGCAGCTCCTCGGCGGCCGTGGCCGACTGGACCCAGCCCACTTCCTCGGGGCCGAGCTCGATCGCCCTGGCGACCTGCTGGCGGAACGACTGCGGCGTCCCGACGGCGACGACGCTCGCGTCGGTCATGCCCTCCTGGCCCCCTGCAGGAGCAACTCGAGCGGAACCGTCGACGGCTTCGGGCTCGTTCCCTCCTCCTCCGGAGGCAGCAGGCCGAGCCAGATCCGCGCGTTCTCCTGTGCGAAGACGAGGTTCTGGGCGTCCTCCGGCAACAGGTCGAAGGTCACCTGGATCCGCGAGCTGTCGCTCCGCCCGGTCTCGACGTCCACCGGCGGGTTCTGGATCTTGAGGACCTTCACGTTCGGGATCAGCGTCAACGTGAACGGCGGCAGCTGCTTCTGAGGCGCCGCAGTCTGTGAGGCCGGCTGCCGGATGTACTGCTGCAGCGACACGGGGATCACCGAGACGCTCTGGTAGGTGGCGAAGACCTGAACAAGATCGCCGGGCTGGATCGTCCCGAGCCC
Organism: Actinomycetota bacterium; assembly: GCA_035641735.1. Lineage (GTDB taxonomy): Bacteria > Actinomycetota > UBA4738 > UBA4738 > HRBIN12 > JAJNBA01. Next base: position 2,125 of record DASQTT010000219.1, read on the forward strand.
ACCCTGCGGCGCGTCGATCTCGACCGAGACAGCCATGTGGCCTTCGCTGATACCAAGGTTATTGACTCGCTCGTCCGACGTGGACAGCCGCGAGACCGGGATCTGCTCGTTCGCGAAGATCTGCTGGGTGGTCGTCGCAGCCTCAAGCCCCTCCGTGGTCGTGAGCGCGTTGGCGACGAGCGCCTCCTCAGGGATCTCGATCTCGCTGAAGACGCCCTGATCGACCAATGGCTGGAGCTGCGTATTCGGCGGGATGTCCTGGTTCGCCACGATCACCGTGGCCCCCGTGCCGACGCCATCCTTGATGCCCTGCGTGTACAGGACCACGGCCGCAGCCGCCGCAACGGCGAGCACGACTGCGATCGCTACCACCAGACCCCGTGACCTCATCTCTCGGCTCCTTTCAGCCCATCCTCAGAATCCTGTTCAGCGTCATGGTTCCTTCATCTATCGGCCGGACCCTCCCTCCGGCTTAGCCCGTTCGCTACCCTTCGTCCCTGGGGCAGCTCCCGATCTGCAGATCACACAGGCGGACCGACCTCGCACCGAAGTCCTTGCCGCCCGAGTTCACGATGTTCCCACGGAACCTCGGGCTCACGGTCTCCACCTGGAGACACACGGCGCTCGAGTTGCCGGGCGGAGGACCGCACGGACCGTGCGTCCCGTAGTCCCAGTCGATCCGCACGTTCCGCGCGTTGCCGCCGATCCAGTCCACCACGTGAGTGGTCGGATCGTAGCTGTAGTGCGTCCCCTCGACGCAGCAGCTGTTGATCCCGGTCACCTGGACGTTCGAGATGAAGTCGTACGGCGTGCACCCCAGGCTCGCGGCCGCTACGTCCAGGTCGATGCTGGGCGACGCGGCGTTCATGTCCGCCTGGGCAGTCTGGCAACGGCTGGCGGGATCGCCCCAGTCGGCCTGATCGTCAAGGATGCCCGTCAACTTGAGCACGATGAACCCGACGATGTTGTACTTGTCCGGGACGGCGTTGCACCCCACGATGTTCCCGTCCTTGTCGACCTGCGTGGTGCAGTCGTTGACCGGGAACATCAGCTCTTCTCCGATCCGTGGCTCCAGGTCGTTGTGCCAGATATCAGACGCGAGACCGCTCACCCGGCACACGTACGTGGGACCGTCCGGGTAATTGGTGACGTTCGGACCGCCCAGCCACGTCCCCTCGACCCACCTCTCGACGTCCCGCCGGTCGGCCGAGCAGGATGTGTCGGGCGCGACATCCCAACCCTTCGAGCAGGCGTCGTTCTCGGTGCAGAGGTTCAGGAACCCGAACGCGGAGTCGCCGAAGAGCGTGTTGTCGTACCAGAGGTAGCACGGCGTTCCGGCCGGGAGCGCCGGCTCCTCGACGATGTTGCAGCCACCCTGAGTGATGCCCTCGTACACGACGATCGGCACCGGGTTCCCGCCACCCGTGGGACCCCAGCCGGCGGTCGCCGTCGTGCTCACTCGGGCGGGGCCGTTCGCGCCGAGCACACCGGCGAAGAAGAGGCTCTGGTCCATCCCGTATTCGACCGTCACGTGGCCGAACGCCGCGCTGTCACACCCGACCATCTCGGTGATGCCGCCGGTGGCGACGCTGACGTTCTGCTGGGCGAAGATATTGGCCATGAGCGCCGGGTCGTCGGCGTCGCCGAGCCCGGCGCACGACTGCGCGGCTGCGAGGGCCGCCGCATCCGAGGCGTTCACCATCGCGCGGCGCTTGAACAGCAGCTGTCCGACGTCCACGGTCAGGACGACGAGTCCCAGCAATGCGAAAAGGCTGATGACGACGATGACGGCGGTCGCGCCGCGCTCGCCGTCTTCGGTCCGTCGGGAGGTTCGGCTCATCGGTTCCTCACTCGCAGCGGAATGTTCCGCTCAGTGTCGGGTTCACCGTGATCAGCGGGATGAAGGGGATGTTGACCCGGAACGCTTCCTGCACGGAGCCGGGGAGGCTCGCATTGTTGATCGTGATCGTGACCTCCTGGCCGAGGTTCGGTTGGGTGTCGTCGCACGTCCGCGACCGGGTGAAGGTCCACGAGCCGTTGAGAGACCCGACCGCGGCTTCTTCCATCGCGTCCCTGACGGCCGTGTCGTCGCCGCGAACGGCGGCGACTCGGGCGCCCTCGCGGGCCGCGGCACGAAGGTTCTGCACCTGCCAGAAGGCCAGGCCGTACTCGAGCAGGCCGAAGATGAGGATCGCCAGCAGTCCCACGATCAAGGCGAACTCGACCGCGGCCGCTCCTTCTTCTCGGCGAAGCTTGCCTCGAACGCTCATGTGGTATCGCACTCCCTGAAGCAATCGTCGGCTCCTCGAAGCGCCGCCTTGAGCGGCGCCTCGAGCGGCCGACGGCCGCTCACTGCAACTACGAGGCGCCGTTGACGGCAGATCC
>DASQTT010000220.1:0-2327 GCA_035641735.1 Actinomycetota bacterium
CTGGCGATGCGTCCCGGCCGCCGCCGCAAGGTGACGCTGGTGCACAAGACGAACGTCCTCACGTACGCGGGCGACCTCTACCAGCGGGTCGTGAACGAGATGGCCTCCGCGTTCCCCGACGTCGACACGGACTACGCCCACGTCGACGCGGCGTGCCTGTACCTGATCGAGGATCCCTCGCGGTTCGACGTGATCGTCACCGACAACATGTTCGGCGACATCATCACGGACCTCGGCGCGGTGATCCAGGGCGGGATGGGGATCGCGGCCGGCGGCAACATCAACCCGAACGGCGTCTCGATGTTCGAGCCGATCGGCGGGACCGCGCCGGCCGAGACCGGCCGGAAGACGATCAATCCGCTCGCGGCGATCGGGGCGCTGATGCTGCTGCTCCACGAGCTCGGGGAGGACACGGCCGCGGACCGCGTCGACCGAGGGATCAGGTTCGCGGTCTCGAAGATGGCCTCGATGCGCGCCGGGCAGATGGGCTTCTCCACCCCGGAGGTCGGGGATCTCGTCCTCGAGGGGAGCACGACGTGACGGCCGGGCGCCTCCGCGTCGAGCTGTACGACACGACGCTCCGCGACGGCGCGCAGGCGCCCGGTCTGTCGTACTCCGTCGAGGACCGGATGCGGATCCTCCACAAGCTCGATCAGCTCGGCCTCCCCTTCATCGAGGGTGGCTGGCCCGGCGCCAACCCGCGCGACACCGAGTTCTTCCGGCTCGCGACGAAGGAGAAGCTCCAGCACGCCGAGCTCGTCGCGTTCGGGATGACCCGGCGCGCGGGGGAGAGGGCGGAGGAGAGCCCGACCCTCGCGGACCTCCTGGACGCCGGCACCGAGACCGTCACCTTCGTCGGCAAGAGCTGGGACGTCCACGTCGAGAAGGCGCTGCGGACCGACCTCGACGAGGGCGTGGCGATGGTGCGGGACACGGTCCGCCACCTCCGGGCGCAGGGTCGTCGCGTCTTCTTCGACGCCGAGCACTACTTCGACGGTCACCGCGGGAACCGCGACTTCGCGATCCGGGTGCTGGAGGCGGCAGCGGAGGAGGGCGCCGAGCGTCTCGTCCTATGCGACACGAACGGGGGCACGCTCCCGTCGGACGTCGCGCGGATCGTCGCCGAGGTGCGCGAGCGGATCGACGGCGTGCCGCTCGGGATCCACACCCACAACGACGCAGGTTGCGCCGTGGCGTCGGCGCTCGCGGGCGTCGAGGCGGGCGTGCTCCAGGTCCAGGGCGTCGTGAACGGCTACGGCGAGCGGACCGGCAACGCGGACATCGTGCCGATCGCGGCCAACCTCGTGCTGAAGATGGACGCGGACTGCCTGCCCGACGGCGCGGTCGAGCGGCTCACCGAGGTGGCGCACTACGTGGCCGAGGTGGCGAACGTCGCGCCCGACTCGCGGCAGCCGTACGCCGGCCGCTTCGCCTTCACCCACAAGGCCGGGCTGCATGCGAGCGGGGTCGCGCGGTTCAGCGAGGCCTACGAGCACGTCGCGCCCGACGCGGTCGGGAACCGTCGGGGCGTCGTCGCCTCCGACCTCGGCGGCGCGGCGACGCTCAAGATGAAGGCGGCGGAGCTCGGGCTCGAGGTCGACGACGCGACGATCCCCGCGATCCTCACGGACCTGAAGGAACGGGAGGCGCGCGGCTACACGTTCGAGGTGGCCGACGCGTCGCTCGAGCTGCTGATGCGGCGGGCGTCGGGCTGGACCCAGCCGTTCTTCGAGATCGAGAGCTACCGGGTGCACGTCGAGGAGCGAGTGGGCGACCTCGAGCCGCCGCTCGCCGAGGCCACCGTGAAGGTGCGGACGAAGGGGACGCGCCACATCGAGTCGGCGGAGGGGCACGGCCCCGTCGGCGCGTTGGACGACGCGCTCCGCAAGGCGCTCACGAACGACTATCCGGAGCTGGAGCACATCGAGCTCGAGGACTACCGCGTCCGGGTCCTCGCGGAGACGCACGGCACGGGCGCCGTCGTCCGCGTGCTGATCGACACGACGAACGGCGAGCGCGAGTGGACGACCGTCGGGGTGTCGGAGAACATCATCGAGGCTTCGTGGGAAGCGCTCACCGACGCGTACCTCTTCGGGCTGCTCCATCCGCGCGAGGCCATCGACTAGCTCGCCCCCTCTCCGTGGACCGTCCGGTGGGGACGGAACCCGCTCTCGACCTGCGGTTCGATGCCCCAGCTCCACGAAGTCGTGGGCGTGATCCGGATGTACGCGCCGGGACCGAACTGGCCCTCGGTGTGCTCCGGCCCTGCCGTCCCGTAGATCCGGATCCCGCGCGGCCGCCACGGCCTCGTGGACAGGAGATCGTCG
>DASQTT010000221.1:0-12570 GCA_035641735.1 Actinomycetota bacterium
CCCCCGGATCGTGCGGGAGGTTCGCGACTCGCAGGGCCGGGTCATCCGGGACTTCGGTCCGGAGTCCTACGGCCAGGTGATGGACGAGCGCTCGGCCCGGGAGCTCACCCAGATGATGCTCGCCGTCGTGAACGAGGGGACCGGGACGGCGGCGCAGATCCCCGGGATCCAGGTGGCCGGCAAGACCGGGACGGCCACGAACGGTGAGGGACGGCCGCCGAACGCGTGGTTCACGGCGTTCGCGGGCGGGCGGGCCAGGCAGATCGCCGTGTCCGTTATCGTCCTCGACGGCGGCAACCTGGGGAACGAGGCGACGGGCGGCCAGGTCGCCGCGCCCATCGTTCGTCAGGTCATCGACGCGTATCTCTAGGAGGAGGGCCCGACGGAGGACGTGCAGCAGGTATTCGGGGACCGGTACGAGGTCGAGGCGCGCATCGGCGCCGGCGGCATGGCCGAGGTGTGGCGCGGGCACGACCGCGTCCTGAACCGGACCGTCGCGATCAAGACGCTCCTACCCCAGTTCGCCCGGGACGGCAGCTTCGTCGACCGGTTCCGGCGGGAGGCGCAGGCCGCCGCGCGACTCAACCACCCGGGGATCGTGTCGGTGTACGACTCCGGCGACGGGGCCGAGCCGTACATCGTGATGCAGTACATCGAGGGCAAGACGCTGGCGGACTTCCTCGGCTCCGGGAAGAAGCTCACGCCGATGCAGGCGGCGCAGATCGGCGAGGAGATCGCGGAAGCGCTGGCGGCCGCCCACGCCCACGGCGTGATCCACCGGGACATCAAGCCGGCGAACGTGATGGTGACCCCGGACGGCAAGATCCTCGTGATGGACTTCGGGATCGCGCGGTTGATCGCGGGACCCGAGACGGCCCCGCAGACCTCCGCGGTCCTGGGCACGGCGTCGTACCTGTCTCCCGAGCAGGCGCAGGGACAGCCCGTCGACGCGCGAACGGACATCTACTCGCTGGGCGTCGTCCTCTACGAGATGCTGACCGGGCGGCCGCCGTTCTCCGGCGACTCACCGATGGCGATCGCGTACAAGCAGGTAAACGCGACGCCGCCTGCGCCGTCGTCGATCAACCCGGACGTCCCACCGGAGCTCGACGCGGTCGTGATGCGGGCACTCTCGAAGAACCCGGCGAACCGGTACCAGACCGGGCACGAGTTCGCGGAGGATCTCGAGCGAGCGCGGACCGGCGGCGAGGTCACGGCGACCCCGTTGCTTCCGGCCGGCGGCGACGCCACTCAGGTGATCTCGCGGCCGCAGCCGACGTCCGTGCTGCCGCCTTCGGAGGAGCCGCCGGGCAGCTCCCGGAAGGCGTGGGTCGGCGCGCTGCTCGCGATCCTGGTGATCGCGCTCCTCGCGGCGGGCGCGTACCTCGTGGTGACGATGCTCACCGACGACGGCGGCCCCGAACTGGTGCGGGTCCCCAGAGTGATCGGGAAGGACTACCGAGAGGCCAAGCGCATCCTCGAGGACGCGGGATTCGTGGTCAACGACGAGGACGTGGAGTTCGAGCGGACCGACGAAGCGGACCCGAACACCGTGCTCGCCCAGATACCGGAGCCAGGGACGCAGCAGGACGAGGGCACCGCCGTGATCCTCACCGTGGCCCGCGAGATCCGGAAGGTGCAAGTTCCCCCCCTCGAAGGACTGACCCGGGAGGCCGCCGAGGCCACGCTGGAGAACGTCGGGCTGAAACTGGGCAGCGTGACCGAGGAGGCCCACCAGTCGGTTCCCGAGGGCCGGGTCATCAGCCAGAACCCGGAGGAGTTCTCGGAGGTCGACCGCGGCACGGCCGTCGATGTCGTGATCTCCACCGGCCCCTCGATCGTGATCGTGCCGAACGTGATGTGCCGGTCGGTCGAGGCCGCACAAGCGGAGCTCGAGAACCTCGGGCTCCAGTCGCAGGTGGGAAGCGACGCCCCACCCAACGCGGATTGTCCCGGCGACCCGGATCTCGTCGCCTCCCAAGAGCCTCCTCCCGGCACGCAGGCGCAACCCGGTTCTGTCGTCGTCCTTCACCAGGGCATCACCCCGTCGCCGTCGCCGACGGAGTCCCCCGCCCCCACGCCGTGACGATCTGGTTCGCCACCGAGAACTTCACCGAGGACCAGCGCGCGATCCTGTCGCGCCACTTCACGAACCTCGAGGGCCCGGTGTTCGCCCTCGTGAACCTGCCGGAGGTGGTGAAGGGAGCGCTCTTCGCCCGCTACTCGAGGACGACGAAGTCCCTGCGACGGCTCTTCCTGGACGAGTTCGCCGAGGACGTGGACGCGGGCGGCGACGTGACCACCGCGGGCGTGGAGCGGGCCGAGCGCCTCTACGACCGCGTGTTCGTCGAGTACGGGGACGACTCCGTCGCCCAGCTCGGCGGCGTCCATCTCGCCTGCGAGCAGTCCTCGCAACTGCTGGCGAAGGCGCTGGAATGGGGTCGGCTGGCGGCCTACCTCGAGCAGTCGACCCGATACATGCGCTACGACGACACGCCCGGCGGCCGCTGGCGCGCCACCGTGCCACCCGAGATCGCAGGCACGGACCTCGAGGCCAGGTTCGTGGCCTACCTCGACGAGGTCTTCGGACGTTACGGGGCGATGTTCGAGCCGCTCTACGCGTGGTTCGAACGACGGTTCCCGCAAGAGCCCGGCGACTCCGACGCCGTCTATCGCTCGACGATCACGGCGAAGACGTGCGACACGCTGCGGCTGGTTCTCCCGGCCGCGACACGATCGAACCTTGGGATCTTCGCGACGGCACAGTCCTACGAGCAGCTACTGATGCGGCTCTCCGTTCATCCGTCGGCCGAGATGCGCGCGTACGGGGAGCTGATGCTCATCGAGCTGCGCAAGGTGATCCCGGCCTTCCTGAAGCGGGTCGACGTCGAGGAGCGCGGCCTCGCCTGGGCTCGCTACTGGCGAGGGACCCGCGAAGGCGTGGAGGAGCTGGCCGCGAAGCTCGCCAGCGGCATCGACCCGGAACCACGCGACGAGGTGACGCTGGTCGACTTCGAGCCCGACGGCGAGACGAAGATCGCGGCGGCGGTGCTCTACGCCGCGACGGACCTACCCGACGACCAGCTGCTGTCGCTGGCGCGGTCGATGTCCGCCGACGAGCGCCGCGAGCTCCTCAGGGCCTCGGTCGGGGATCGCTCGAACCGCCGGCACAAGCCCGGGCGCGCGTGGGAGCGCACGCAGTACCGGTTCGACGTGCTCTGCGACTACGGCGCCTTCCGCGACCTGCAGCGACACCGGCCGCTCACGATCGAGTGGCAGCGGCTGCAGACGATCCACGGCCACGTGACCCCCGCGGAGATCGACGAGGCGGGCCTGCGCGAGCCGTGGGACCGCGTGATCGAAGCGGGCCGGACGATGGAGACCGGCCTGCTCGACGCCGGCCTGGAGGAGGTCGCCCAGTACGCCGTGCCGATGGCCTTCCGGATCCGCTTCGTGATGCAGATGACGGCACGGGAGGCGATGCACCTGACGGAGCTCCGATCGCAACCGCAGGGGCATCCGACGTACCGTCGGGTCGCGCAGGCGATGCATCGCCAGATCTCCGACGTGCACCCCGCGATCGGCGACGCGTTCGGCTACGTCAGCCACGAGGACGTGGACCTCGAACGCTTGGAGGCCGAGCGCCGCACGGAAGCCAGACGGAGCGGCGGACGGCCCCGCTGAGCTGCGGACGGCCCCGCTGAGCTGCGGGTTCGACCGGTCGATGGTGTTGCGCGTTCGGGTACCCTTCCGCCTCTCATGGACCGGGAATCCGCGTTCCTCCTCGCGCTGGGCATGCTGATCGCAGCGTCGCTCGCGGTCGGCGCGAGCGGCTGGATCCTCCTGATCCGCGACCGGCGCCAGGCGCGGGCGACCCATCATCGCGCCGACGTGACCGAAGGGTCCTGACGTGCTGGAGCTCCTGGACCTGCGCGAGCGGGGGGAGCGACTCGAGGCGGTCAGGCCCGAGATCGACCCCACCGTGTCCGAGACGGTGCAGCGGATCCTCCAGCGAGTCTTCGTCGAGGGCGACGACGTCCTTCACGAGCTCACGCATCGCTTCGACGACGCCGACCTGTCCGAGCGGGGCCTCCTCGTCCGGCCGCAGGAGTTCTCGGCCGCGGAGCGAGACACGCCGGCGCCGCTCAGGTCGGCGATCGAGGAGCTGATCGACCGTCTCCGCGACTTCCACGCGCGCCAGCTCCCCCAGGGATGGTCGGAGGAGCGCGACGGGGTGCGCTTCGGTGAGATCGTTCGCCCGATCCGCGCCGTCGGCTGCTACGTGCCGGGCGGACGGGCCCGGTACCCGTCCTCGGTCTGCATGACCGTCGTGCCCGCCGTGGTCGCGAACGTGCCGGAGATCGTCCTCTGCACGCCGCCCGGCTCCGACGGCTCGATCGATCCGGCCGTCCTGTTCGCCGCGAAGCGGGCGGGCGCGAGCTGCGTGGCGAAGGTCGGAGGCGCGCAGGCGATCGCCGCGATGGCCTACGGGACCGAGTCGATCCCGCAGGTGGACCGGATCGTCGGGCCCGGCAACGCGTACGTGACCGAGGCGAAGCGACAGCTGTGCGGCACCGTCGGGATCGACGCCTTGGCCGGACCGAGCGAGCTGGCGATCGTGGCCGAGGGTGCGGTCGATCCCGAGCTCGTCGCGCTCGACCTGATCGCGCAGGCCGAGCACGACCCGCTCGCTCGAACGTTCCTGATCACGACCGAGGAGCCGCTCCTGGCGAAGGTGAGCGACACGCTGCAGCAGCTCGTGAAGACCGCGGGCCGGCGGGAGATCGTCGACGAGGCGCTGCGGCACTCCCGCGGCGTGCTCGTCCGCGACCTCCACCAGGCCGCCACCGTCGTCGACCGGATCGCCCCGGAGCACCTGGTGATCCTGTTGCCCGATCCCCATCCGTTCCTGGACGAGGTCTCGGTCGCCGGCGCGATCTTCGTCGGTGAGTGGAGCGCGGTGCCCTTCGGTGACTACGGGGTCGCGTCCAACCACGTGCTGCCGACGTCGGGTACGGCCCGGTTCTCCTCGGGCCTGCGTGCATCCGACTTCGTGACGGTTCGTCCGGTCGTCCGGATGTCGGCCGCGGCCGCGGCGGCGCATGCCGGCGCAGCGGCCGCTCTCGCCAACGCGGAAGGGCTCGTCGGTCACGCGCGGGCGGTGGAGGCCCGGAGGGAGCGGGCGTGACCCGCGCGGCGGCTCCCAGGCCCGGCCTGCGAGAGGTCGGGCCGTACGACAGTCCGCAGATGGATGCGCCCGTGCGCCTGAACGCGAACGAGTGTCCGCTCCCGCTGCCTGAGGGGTTCGCCGCGGAGCTCGCGGAGGCGATCCGCGAACTCCCGCTCCACCGTTATCCGGACGGGAGGCAACTCGCGCTCCGCGAGGCGCTCTCGGCGCGGACCGGCCACCCCTTCGACGGTATCTGGCCAGCCAACGGATCGAACGAGGTCCTCACCCAGTTGCTCCAGGCCTACGGCGGGACGGGCCGGCGCGCCGCGCTGTTCGAACCCACGTACCTGCTCCATCGCCGCCTCGCCTGGCTCACGGGAACGGACGTGCTGGAGCGACGCCTGGAGGCCCCCTTCCTGCTCACCGACGACGATCTCGCGTGGGTGGAGAGCGAACGCCCCGACGTCGTCTTCGTCTGCTCGCCGAACAACCCGACGGGGACGGCGCAGCGACGTGACACGATCGCCGACCTTGCGGAGCGATCGGACGGCCTCGTGATCGTCGACGAGGCCTACATCGACTTCGGCGGCGATCCGGCCCTGCCCCTCGTGCCGAACCATCCGAACGTCGCGATCGTCCGCACCTTCTCGAAGTCCTTCGCGCTCGCCGGGGCGCGGATCGGCTACGTCCTGGCCTCGCCGGACGTGATCGGCGACCTCGAGCGCGTGCGCCTTCCGTACCACCTGAGCACGTTGACGCAGGCGGCCGGCGTGGTCGCGCTCCGTCACGCCGACGAAGCAGCCGGCGCGCTCGCGGCGATCCGGACGGAGCGGGATCGGATCGCGGCCGAGCTGTCGGAGGTCGAGGGCGTCACCGTCCATGCGTCCTCCGCGAACTTCGTGCTGTTCGAGCCCCCCGCCGAGGCCTCCGAGGTCTGGCGGGGCCTGCTCGACCGCGGCGTGCTGGTACGTGATCTCTCCGGCGTGGTCCCGAACGCCCTCCGGGTCACGGCCGGAACGACCCACGAGGTCGACGTGTTCCTGAAGGCATTGGAGGAGGTGCTCGACGGATGAGGCGAACCTCGGCGGTCTCGCGCACCACGAAGGAGACGGACGTCCGGGTCGAGCTCGCCCTGGACGGATCGGGCGACGCCTCGGTCGACACCGGGCTTCCGTTCTTCGATCACATGCTGGAGCAGCTCGGGAAGCACGCCGGCTGGAACCTCTCGGTCGCGTGCAAGGGCGACCTCGACGTCGACGGCCACCACACGGTCGAGGACGTCGGCCTGGCGCTCGGCCAGGCGCTCCGCGAAGCGCTCGGCGACAAGGCCGGGATCCGCCGGTTCGCATCGATCGCCGTGCCGCTCGATGAGGCGTCGGTCGAGGTGGCGCTCGACCTCTCGGGCCGGGCCTTCGTCGTGCACGAGGTGGGTGTGCCGGCGGAGACGATCGGCACGTTCGACACCGGGTTGGTCGAGGACTTCGTCCGCGCGTTGGCGCAGGCCGCGGAGTTGACGCTGCACGTCCGGCTCCGCTCCGGTCGGTCGCCCCACCACGTCGTCGAGGCCGAGTTCAAGGCGCTCGCGAAGGCGCTCGGCGACGCATGCTCGATCGGCACCGGCGACGGCATCCCCAGCACGAAGGGGACGCTGTAACCACCGTGCCGACGATCGCAGTGCTCAACTACGGCAGCGGCAACCTCCACTCGGTGGGCCGCGCGCTGGCGCACGTGGGTGCCAAGGTCCTCGTGACCGGCGACCCGGTCCGGGCCGCCGAGGCCGACGCGCTGTTGATCCCGGGCGTGGGGCACTTCGGACACTGCGTCCGCGCGATCCGGTCGCTGGGCCTGGACGAGGCGATCGGCGCGTTCGCCGCTTCGGGCAGGCCGCTGTTCGGCGTGTGCGTGGGGATGCAGGTCCTGCTGGAGCGCTCCGAGGAGGATCCCGACGCCGGCCTCGGCCTGCTCTCGGGCACGTCGCGACGGCTCCCCCGCACCGTGAAGGTGCCGCACATCGGATGGAACGACGTGACGTGGTCCAGGGAGCACCCCTTCGTCGACGGGATCGACGACGGGACCCGCTTCTACTTCGTGCATTCGTTCGCGCCCGATGCGGGCGAGGACGCCGTCGGCGTGACCGAGCACGGACGGGCGTTCGCGGCCGTGGCCGCGCGCGGCAACGTCTTCGCCACGCAGTTCCATCCCGAGAAGTCCGGCGAAGCCGGCCTGGCGCTCTACGCGAACTTCGTGGAAGCGATCGCCGGATGATCGTGATCCCCGCGATCGACCTCCGCCGAGGCCGCGCCGTTCGCCTCCGGCGCGGCGACCCGAACGAGGAGACCGCCTACGACGAGGACCCGGTGGCGGTCGCGCGGCGATTCCAGGACGAAGGAGCTCGCCGCCTCCACGTGATCGACCTCGACGCCGCGCTCGGCGAGGGCGACAACCGCGAGACGGTGCGGGAGATCTGCCGGAGCGTCGTGGTCCCGGTGCAGGTCGGCGGCGGGATCCGATCGATGGAGGCGATGATGGCGGTGGTGGACGACGGCGCGTCCCGAGCGATCCTCGGCACCGCCGCCGCCGCGGACGTCTCGTTCGTCGCCCGCGCGGTGGAGGAGTTCGCCGAGCGGGTGGTCGTGGCCGTCGACGTTCGAGGCGGTCGCGTGATGACGGACGGCTGGCGTGAGGAGGGACCGGAGCTCGGGCCCGCGATCGCCGGGCTGAACGACGCCGGGGCGCCGCGCTATCTCGTGACCGCGATCGCGCGGGACGGAACGCTGGAGGGGCCCGACCTGACGCTCTACCGGCAGGTCCTCGGCCTGACGGGCCGACCGGTGATCGCCTCCGGCGGCGTCCGGAACGCCGACGACGTCTGGGCGCTTCGCGACGTGGGGTGCGAAGCGGCCGTCACCGGCAAGGCTCTGTACGAGCGCACGTTGAAGCTCTCGCAGGTGACGAGGGGCTGAGCCGTGCTCGCCAAGCGCGTGATCCCCTGCCTGGACGTCGACGCGGGACGCGTGGTGAAGGGTGTCCGGTTCCAAGAGCTCCGCGACGCCGGCGACCCGGCCGAGCTGGCGGCCCATTACGACCGGGAGGGCGCCGACGAGCTCGTCTTCCTCGACATCACGGCGACGCTCGAGGACCGCGAGGCGACACTCGACGTCGTGTCTCGTACCGCAGAGGAGGTCTTCATCCCGCTCACCGTGGGCGGCGGCGTGCAGGATGACGACGACGTGCACGCGTTGCTGACCGCCGGCGCCGACAAGGTCAGCGTGAACAGCGCCGCGGTGCGTGACCCAGCGATGCTCTCGCGGTGTGCCGACCGCTTCGGGACGCAATGCATGGTGATCGCGATCGACGCGAAGCGAGTGGGCCCGTCCTGGGAGGTCCACGTCGACGCCGGGCGGACGCCGATGGGACGCGACGCGGTCGAGTGGGCCGCGGAGGCCACCGCCCACCGCGGCGCGGGCGAGGTCCTGGTGACCTCGATGGACCGCGACGGCACCGGCGAGGGATACGATCTCGAGCTGCTGCGAGCGATCGCGGACGCCGTGGCGGTGCCGGTGGTGGCGTCCGGCGGCGCCTCGGTCCCGGCGCATTTCGCCGAGGCGCTCACCGATGGCCGGGCCGACGCCGTCCTGGCGGCGTCGCGGTTCCACGACCGCGAGCTGACGATCCGCGAGGTGAAGGATCACCTCGCGGACCGCGGGATCCCGGTGCGTCGTTGATGGAGCGGGTCGACCTCGACGACCTTCGGTTCGACGACGGCGGATTGATCCCCGTGATCGTCCAGGACGTGAAGAACGGGGACGTGCTGATGTTCGCGTGGGCGAACCGCGAGGCGTTGGACCGCACGATCGCCGAGGGTCGGATGGTCTACTGGAGCCGCTCGCGCGGCGAGCTCTGGCGCAAGGGCGACACGTCGGGACACGTCCAGCACTGGGAGGAGCTCCGCGCCGACTGCGACGGGGACGTCCTCCTGGCGCGCGTGCATCAGGAGGGCGCCGCCTGCCATACCGGCGAGCGCTCGTGCTTCCACCGCACGATCAGGTAACGGACGGAGACCGAAAGCCGCCGGGGTATGCTCGCCGCCTCGGCGCGATCGGCGGACCGTGATGCTGAAGCTCGTCATCCCCAAGGGCTCCCTCGAGGAGCAGACCCTGCGGTTGTTCGAGGCGGCCGATCTCCGTGTGCGGCGTGGCTCGGTTCGCGATTACCACGGCACCGTCGACGACGACCGGATCGAGCGCGTCTCGATCCTGCGCCCCCAGGAGATCCCGCTCTACATCCAGGACGGGCTCTTCGACCTCGGCATCACCGGCCAGGACTGGATCGCGGAGACCGACGCGGACGTCGAGGTGCTGACGACGCTGTCCTACGCGCGATCCGGGACGGGCCACGGAACACAGGTCGTGCTCGCCGTCCCGAACGAGCATCCGGCCACGAGCGCCAAGGAGATCCCGCCGGATACGCGGATCTCCACCGAGTTCCTCCGGCTGACCGAGCGCTACTTCGAGGATCTGGGCATCCCCGTGAAGGTCGTGTGGTCCTACGGCGCCACGGAGGCGAAGGTTCCCGAGATCGTCGACGCGATCGTCGACGTGACCGAGACGGGCAACACGCTGCGAGCCCACGGGATGCGGATCGTGGAAACGCTCCTGACGTCGGAGCCCGTCCTGATCGCGAACCGCGACGCCCTCACCGACGAGGCGAAGCGAACGGCCGTCGACGACATCCGGACGCTGCTCCTCGGGGCGCTGCGCGCGGAGGGGCGCGTCCTGATCAAGCTGAACGTGTCGGATGAACGGCTCCAGGACGTGCTGGCGGTCGTGCCCTCGATGAAGGCGCCGACGGTGTCCCAGCTCTCCGAGGGGGGGTACGCGATCGAGACCGTGGTCGACAAGCGGGGGGTGAACCGGCTGATCCCGGAGCTCAAGGGCGCCGGGGCCACGGACATCCTCGAGCTCCCGATCTCGAAGATCGTGCCCTAAGGACTCCCGGAAGTGCCAGCTTGACGGCCCGATGGGGCGTGTGGAACGATGACCGCAGATGTTTGAACGGCCGTTCAACTCGGTATCCGCTCGCTCATAGGCGCTGGGCGGCCACGGCCGCCGGCCCACGCCCCCCACCCGACGCCGGGTCCTCCCCGTCCCCGAAGGAGCGAGCGATGAGCATCGCGACGACGATCCACCGAGAAGCAGGAGACCTCTCCCGGCGCTGGGCGTCCGAGGAAGACGGCATCGAACGCCCGTACACCGCCGAGGACGTGATCCGGCTCCGCGGGTCGATCCGTCGCGAGCACACGATCGCCCGCCTCGGCGCCGAGCGGCTCCGGAGCCTCCTGGCCTCGGAGGACCATGTGTCGGCCCTCGGCTGCCTCACCGGCGGGCAGGCCGTCGAATGCGTCCGCGCCGGCCTCGAAGCGATCTACGTCTCGGGCTGGCAGGTCGCCGCCGACGCGAACCTCGCCGGGGAGACGTACCCGGACCAGTCGCTGTACCCCTCGAACTCGATGCCGACCGTGGTGCGCCGGATCGTGAACGCCCTGCAGCGCGCCGACCGCATCGCCTGGGCCGACGGCACGCACGACCGTGAGTGGCTCGTGCCGATCGTCGCCGACGCCGAGGCCGGCTTCGGCGGGGCGCTGAACGCCTTCGAGCTGATGGGCTCGCTGATCGAAGCGGGGGCGGCCGCGGTCCACTTCGAGGACCAGCTGGCCTCGGAGAAGAAGTGCGGGCACCTCGGGGGGAAGGTGCTGGTCCCGACCGAGCAGTTCCGGCGCACGCTGGCCGCCGCGCGTCTGGCGGCCGACGTGGCCGACGTTCCGACGGTGCTGATCGCGCGCACCGACGCGTTGTCGGCGACGCTCCTCACGACCGACGTCGACGAGCGGGACCACCCGTTCCTCGCCGGCGAGCGGACCCCCGAGGGATTCTTCCGCGTGCACGGCGGGATCGAGGCCGCGATCGCGCGAGCGCTCTCCTACGCTCCGCTGGCCGATCTCCTGTGGTTCGAAACGTCCACGCCCGACCTCGACGAGGCCCGCCGGTTCTCGGAGGCCGTCCTGGACCGGTTCCCTGGGAAGCTCCTCGCGTACAACTGCTCGCCGTCGTTCCGCTGGAGCACGCATCTCGACACCGAGGAGATCGCCACCTTCCGCAAGGAGCTGGCGGCGATCGGCTACCGCTTCCAGTTCGTGACGCTCGCGGGGTTCCACGCGTTGAACGCCTCGATGTTCGAGCTCGCGGACGGCTTCCGCGACGAGGGGATGAGCGCCTACGTCCGGCTCCAGGAGCATGAGATCGGGTTGGAGGAGCGCGGGTACACCGCGACGAGGCATCAGCACGAGGTGGGGACCGGGTACTTCGACCTCGTCGCGAAGGCAGTGTCCGGCGGCGCCGCCACGACGACCGCTCTCGAGGGATCGACCGAGCGCGCACAGTTCTGACCCGGGAGGCCCACCTATCATCGGGCCGTGAGGGCCCGATGAACCCGGCGCGCGACGCCCTGCTGTGGGCCGCGCAGAACCGGTGGCTCGGCGACCACCTGCCGCGGTACCGGTTCGTCCGGGCGACCGTCCGGCGGTTCATGCCGGGCGAGCGGATCGAGGACGCGCTCGACGCCGGGACGCGCCTCGGGGCCGACGGGATCCCGGTCACGTTCACGTACCTCGGCGAGAACGTCGAGTCGCCCGCGGACGCGGACGCCGCCGGGGAGCACTACCTCGGGCTGCTCGACGAGATCGACGCCCGAGGCCTCGACGCCGAGATCTCCCTGAAGCCCACGCACCTCGGGCTCGAGCTCGGGCCGGACGAGACGTTCGAGCGCGTGCGCCGGCTGGCCGAACGCGCCGCGGCGATGGGGAGGCACGTCTTCCTGGACATGGAGTCCTCGCCCTACGCGGAGCCGACCGTGCAGCTCTATCGGCGATTGCGCGAGGCCGCTCCGAACACGGGCGTGTGCATCCAGGCGTACCTGAGAAGGACCCCGGCCGACGTCGACGATCTCGCGGCGCGAGGAGCCTCGATCCGGCTCGTGAAGGGCGCGTACCGGGAGCCCGACGACGTCGCGATCCACGATCGTCGGGCGATCGATCGCGACTTCGCGGACCTGGCGCTGCGCTTCCTCGAGGCCGGCGGTGGCGGCCGACTCGCGCTCGCCACCCACGACGTCGCGCTGCTGGAGGAGATCGAGCGGCGCGCGGCCGCCGGCGGCCTCGGGCGCGACGCGTACGAGATCCAGATGCTGTTCGGGATCCGCGTCGCCGACCAGCGCCGACTCGCAGCCGACGGATACCGCATCCGGGTGCTGATCAGCTACGGGACGCACTGGTACCCGTGGTTCATGCGCCGGCTCGCCGAGCATCCCGCCAACGTGTGGCTGGCGGTGCGGAACGTGTTCGC
>DASQTT010000222.1:0-5930 GCA_035641735.1 Actinomycetota bacterium
CGTCCAGTACACGGCCGAGGTCGGTCGCGGTCTCGGTCGCCTCCCCGTCCACCTCGACGATCACGTCCCCCTGACCGACGCCGGCGTCCGCCGCCGGCCCGTTCTCCAGCGTGGCCAGGACGTATGCGCCACGGTCGACGGAGAGATCGAGCTGGAACGCGAGGTCCTGCGTGACGTCGCGGGTGGTCACGCCGAGGTACGCCGTCGCACGGAGAGGCTCGGCGATCGCCTGATCGATCGCCGGCCCGGCCGAGTCGATCGCGATCGCGAACCCGATGTTCTCGGCGTTGTCGCTGCCGGCGCTGTTGATCCCCACGACGCGCCCGGCCATGTCGACGAGCGGTCCTCCCGAGTTCCCGTGGTTGATCGCGGCGTCGGTCTGCACCACGTCGGCGTAGGTGCGGGTCGGGATGCCCGACCCGTTCTCCGGGCATACCGAGCATTCGGGATCGGGAACCTCGATCGTTCGGTCGAGGGAGGACACGATGCCCGAGGTGACCGTCGGGCCGCCCTCGAGCGCCAGCGCGTACCCGATCGCGACGACCTGCTGGCCGAGGCGGAGGCCGTCGCTGGAACCGAGCGGGACCGTCGTCAGGCCGTTCGCCTGCACCTTCAGGACCGCCAGGTCGTGCTCGCAATCCCCGCCGATCACCCGGGCTCCGTACCGGGTCGGATCCTCATCGGACGTCGAGACCGTGATGCGCGAGGCGCCCTGGACCACGTGGCAGTTCGTGACGATCACGCCGTCGGCGCGGACCACGAACCCCGTGCCGACGCCCCTGCCCTGCTCGGCGTTGCCCAGTGGGTCGGCCCGGTAGACGTTCGTGGTCACGTTCACCACGGCCGGGAGGACGCGCTCGGCGACCGCCGCGACGGGCTCCCGACGCGGGTCGAGCGGGGCGACCGCGCTCGGCGCGCCGGCCGGAGTCAGCGACCCCGCGGACTCCACGAGCGGAGCCGTGCACGCTCCCAACAGGACGGCCAGGATCGCGACGACGGGGAGCTGCGCGCGAATGAGGCTGGTCCGATGCACGACGTGGGTTCGGCGCCGGTGCGCCGAGGGTTCGTGCAGCCAAGGTTACTCGCGCAGGGAGCCCGCCGGCCGCTCCTTCCTGGGGTCGACGAACGGCAGGGCCGCCGTTCGGCCCACGAGCCGATCGCCGTCCTCGGTCTCCACGTCCAGCTCGGTGCCGGGCTCGGCGAGCGCGATCGGGACCCACACGTAGCCGATGTTCTTCTCGAGGCCCGGCGACCAGACCGCGTCGGTGACGTGGCCGACCCGGTTCCCGTCGTGGTGCACCGGCCAGTACTCGGAGATCTCCGCGCGGAGCTCGTCGCCCTGGAGCTCGATCCCGACCAGCTTGCGGTCCACGCCTTCTCGGCGGAGCCGCTCGAGCGCCTCCTTGCCCACGTAGTCCTGCGGCTGGTCCTCGACGAGCCGCTCGAGACCCATCACGTGGAGCGCTGTGTCGTCGAGCGTCATATCGGATCCGTAGTTAAAGATCCCCGCCTCGATCCGCCTGGCCTCCGAGGGACCGATCGGCTTGATGCCGAACTCCTCCCCCGCCCCGGCCACGGCGTTCCAGAGCTCGTCGCCCTTGGAGCCGTCGAGGAGGTTCACTTCGAACCCCGGGACCGCCGTCCAGCCGGTCCGGCTGATCACGACCGGGATCCCCTCGATCTCGAACTCGTCGAGCCAGTAGTACTTGATGTCGTAGATCGCTTTCCCCACGAGCTTCTCGAGCGTCTTGCCCGAGAGCGGCCCCTGGACCTGCATCGGGTGCACGTCCGGATAGGTGACGTCGACGTCGAGACCCGCGGCCGTGGCCACGCCGAGCGCGTAGAGGCCCGCGTCGGAGTCGGCGAGCTGCATCCACCACTTCCGGTCGGCCACGTGGAGCAGCACGGGATCGTTCACGATGCCGCCGTCGGACGCCGTCACCAGCATGTACTTGCCCTGCTTCACGGCGCACTTCGTGAGGTCGCGGCACGTGATCATGTCGATCAGGCGGTCGGCGTCCGGGCCGGCGACCTCGACCGTCCGCTCGCACCCGACGTCCCACATCGTCACGGCCTCGTTCAGGAGCCGGTACTCCGTGACGGGGTCGTCGAAGTATCCGGGGATGTACATGTGGTTGTAGATGTCGAAGGCGGTGCAGCCGGCGCGCAGCGCCGACTTGAAGAAGGGCGACTGCCGGTACCAGGGACCGAAGTAGAGCGTGGCGCTCTTCGCCAGCATCTCGGGGCGTTCGTTGACCATCCCATCCTCCTCGCGGGCCGTTCGAACGGCTGAATCATCGTTCAAACCCATGGTGCCGCGCAAGTCGGAGCAGGCCCTCCCAGCAGGTCCGGGAGGGTTGAACGGCCGTTAGGAAGTGCTCGTCAGGAGACCGGGATCGTCTTGTCGGGGTCGACGAACGGCATCGGGACCACCATCGCGGTTCGAGATCCCCACTCCGTCTCGACGCGGACCTCGGTGCCCTCGCCGGCCCGCTCGACCGGGAGCCAGCAGTACCCGATGTTCCTGCCGAGCCGCGGCGAGTGGATCGCCGAGGTGACCATGCCGATCTCGGCCCCGGCGCCGTCCAGGGCCGGCCACTTCACGTTGTTCAGCTCCGGGAACGCGTCGCCGTCCAGCTCGACCCCGACGATCCGGCGCGAGACGCCCTCGTCGCGGATCCGGCGCAGCGCCGCGATCGAGATCGAGGCGTCGTCGGGGAGGTCCCAGCCGATCAACCGGTCGAGGCCCATCTCGATCGGGTTGTGCTCGTAGGTCATGTCCGCGCCCCAGTTGAAGATCGCGCCTTCGATCCTGCGGATGTCGCTCGGGCCGGTGGGGACGATCCCGAACTCCCCGCCAGCTTCCATGATGGCCTCGAAGACCTCCGTGCCCTTCGACGTGTCGGTGAGGTAGACCTCGTAGCCGATCTCCGACGTCCAGCCCGTCCGCGTCACGACGACCGGCGCGCCGGCGATCTTCGCCTCGGTCCAGAAGTAGTACTTGAGGTCCAGGATCTCGGGGCCGAGGAGCTTGCTCATCAGGTCCTTGGACTTCGGGCCCTGGACCTGGAGCGGCGCGACGTCCGCTTCGCGGATCGTCACGTCGAGGTCCGGGTAAGCGTTCTTCAGTCCCCGCGCGAACAGCAAGGCATCGGACGACGCGAGGGCGAACCAGAAGGTGTTCTCGTCCATCCGGGTGAGCACCGGGTCGTTCACGATGCCGCCGTCCCCGTCGCAGATCAGCACGTACTTCCCCTGACCGACCGCGCACTTCGAGAGATCGCGGGGCGTGAGCAGCTGCGCGAAGCGGAAGCCGTCGGGCCCGGAGATCTCGAGGCAGCGCTCGACGGAGACGTCCCAGAGCGTCACCCCGTTCAGGAGCGCGTCGAACTCCGCCTCGAAGGAATCGAACCGGACCGGGAAGTACATGTGGTTGTAGACCGTCATCCCCTTGGGCCCGTAGCGCTGCGTGGCCTCGTAGTAGGGCGTCCGGCGGTTGCGCGCGCCGCGCTGGACGAGGCTCATGTCGAAGGGCTGCGTCATCGGGATGCTCCTTCCGGTGGGCGAGCCGGCGCGGACGATCGTGAGCCGGCGCCGGATATCGTGCGAGGGACGACGTGCGCGGGCAACGGTGCGGTCTGACCCGAAGTCAGCCGAGGTCAGGACGTTCCGTCTCGCTGGAAGACGCGCCGTCCCTCCACGAACGTCGCGTCGACCTTCGCGAGCGCGAGCTCATCCGTCGGATGGGCGAAGAGATCGCGGTCGAGGACCGTCAGGTCGGCGAGCTTGCCCACCTCGATCGAGCCGGTGACGTCGTCGAGGTGGTTCACGTACGCCGAGCCCATGGTGAACGCCGCGATCGCGGTCTCGAGGTCGAGGCGTTCGTCCGGAAGGAACACCTCCTCGAACGCTCGCCGGCTCTCGCCGGACTCCTCCAGGCCGTTCGGCACGGCGCGGCGGTTGACCGCGACGTGGATCTCCTCGAGTGCGTTCGGGCTGGACACCGACCAGTCGCTGCCGAAGGCCAGGGTCGCTCCGGAGCGGACGAGGCTGCCGAACGGGTACTGCCAGGAGGTCCGCTCTTCTCCGAGGAACGGGATCGTCAACTCCTCCATCTGGGAGTCGTTGCACGCCCAGAGTGGCTGGCCGTTGGCCACGGTGCGGAGCCGGCGGAAGCGGGGGATGTCGTCGGGGTGGATCACCTGGATGTGCGCGATGTGATGCCGGTGGTCGTTCGCGCCGTTCGCCGCCAGCGCCGCCTCGATCGCGTCCAGGGACTCGCGGACGGCCCGGTCCCCGATCGCGTGGAAGTGGCACTGGAAGCCGAGGGAGTCGAGCCGGGTCACGGCTCGGTTCAGCGCCGCCGGCTCGACGAACGAGGGCCCCGACCGGTCGGACGGGCTCCCGTCCGCATCGAGGTAGGGCTCGATCATCGCCGCGGTGAAGCCCTCGATGATCCCGTCCTGCATGATCTTCACGCTCGTGGGGCGGAACCGGCCGACCTGGCCCGTCGATCGAAGCTCGACGAGCTCCTCGATCTGCTCCTCGCCCCGGTGGCGATCCCACCACAGGGCTCCCACGACCCGGGCCGTGAGGTCACCGGTCTCGGCGAAGCGGCGGTACGTGGGGAGCGTGTCGTAGAACCCGCCGACGATCGCGTCCTGCCATGCCGTGATCCCCAGCGAATGGAGGTATTCCTGTCCGAGCCGGAGCCCTTCGGTGAGCTCCTCCGGCGTGGGGTCCGGCGCCGGCACCAGGTTGGCGGCGCCGTCGTGGAGCGTGCCCGCGGGCGAGCCGTCGGGGTCACGCTCGATCCGCCCGTCCGGGGGATCCGGCGTCGCGGCGGAGATCCCGGCGGCCTCGAGGGCTCTCGTGTTGGCCCACGCGCTGTGCCCGTCCCGGCTGAAGAGCAGCACGGGTCGGTCGGGAACCACCGCGTCGAGCGCGGCGTGGCGCGGCGCTCCGCCCGGGAACGCCGCCATGTACCATCCGCCGCCCTGGATCCACGGACGCTCGGGATGTCGCTCCGCGTACTCGGCCACGATCTTCAGGTACTCGGGCTCGGTGTAGAAGTCGTTCAGGTCGCACTGGATCATGTCGAGGCCGCCCGACGGCGGATGGCAGTGCGCGTCCTGGAAACCCGGCAGGAGCATCCGCCCGGCGAGGTCGACGACCTCGGTCTCGGAGCCGACGGCGTCGCGGATCTCGTCGTCGCTTCCGACCATCGAGATCCGTCCGTCGGAAACGGCGATCGCCTGCGCCCGGCTGCGAGCGGCATCGACCGTGTACACGGCTCCGTTCACGAACGCGAGGTCGGCCCGGCTCATGTGGGCCGGAGCTTAGCCGCTCAGGCCAGCGCGACCAGGTCGAGCAGGTCCTCGCGCCAGTGATCGAGCGTCCCCTCCGGCATCATCAGGATGCGCTCGGGCGCAAGAGCTTCCACGAACTCGGTGTCGTGGCTCACGATCACCATCGTCCCCGGCCAGTCGCGAAGGGCCTGTGCGATCGCCGTGCGGCTCGGGGGGTCGAGGTTGTTGGTGGGCTCGTCGAGCAGCAACAGGTTCTTCCTGCCGGCGACGAGCTGGGCCAGGGAGAGCTTCGTCTTCTCGCCGCCGGACAGGGTGGCCGCGTCCTGGAAGGCCATCTCGCCGGGCAGGCCGAACATGCCGAGCAGCGTGCGGAGCGCCTGATCGTCCGCTCGCGATGCCGCATGCATGTGCGTCAGGACGGTCGCGCCGTCGCGGATCCCTTCGTGCTCCTGCGCGTAGTACCCGAGCTGCACCCCGTGGCCGAGCCGGAACGATCCCCGGTCGGGCATCGTCTCTCCCGCCAGGATCCGCAGGAGGCTCGTCTTCCCGGCACCGTTGAGGCCCATCACCAGGAGGCGCTCGCCCCGCTCCACGGCGAACGAGACCTCGTCGAACACCGGC
>DASQTT010000223.1:0-3013 GCA_035641735.1 Actinomycetota bacterium
ACCGAGATCACGCGGAGCGGCATGCCGCGGAGCTTGGCACGGTCCATGCACACGATACGGGCGGCCGCCCAGGCCGGTTTGCGCGCTGTCCGCGGTCGCGGCTAGAGTGCTGCGATGACCGATGAGCTGCGTACGCCTGCGCTGCAAGAGGCTGCGAAGCGCCGCCGGACCCTCCACGAGGCGCTCGTGGGCTTGGAGTTCGCGATCTCCTCGCCGGCGGCCGGCCGGATCCCCGACTGGACCCGGCTCGTAGCGAAGGAGGTCACGGCGGTCCGGGATGCCTGGGACCAGCACATCGACGGGACCGAGAAGCCGGGCGGCCTCTACGAGGACATCGTGACCACCTCGCCGCGTCTCGCGGGCACGGTCGAGCGTCTCCGGAACGAGCACCCCGACATCACCGACGCAGTCCGGCTGATGGTCGAGCGGATCGAGAACGTCGAGATCGGCGGCCTCGAGTGGCCGCTCGACGACGCGCGGGACGACCTCCAGCGGTTCATCGGCAAGGTCATCCGCCACCGGCAGAGAGGCGCCGACCTCGTCTGGGAGGCGTACAACGTGGACATCGGCGAGCCCGAGTAGGCCCTTCCGGCCCGGCCGTCCACCGACACCACCGCGCTACGCTTCCCACGTGCCTCGGATCGCACTCGGCCAGCTGAACCTCACCGTCGGCGATCTCGACGGCAACGTCGAGCGGATCGTCGCGGCGACCGCCGAGGCAACCCGCGCCAGCGCCGAGCTCGCGTGCTTCCCGGAGCTGGCGATCACCGGCTACCCACCCGAGGACCTCGTGCTCCGGCCCGAGTTCGTCCGGGACAACCTCGCGGCGCTCGAGGACGTCGCGGAACGGACGGCCGGCGACTGCCCCTCGATCGTCGGCTTCGTCGACCGCTCCGAGCGTGGCATCCACAACGCCTCCGCCTATCTGGCCGGCGGCGACGTCCGCGTCCGGTACCACAAGCTCGTCCTGCCGAACTACGGCGTCTTCGACGAGCAGCGGTACTTCGTCCCCGGCGACCGGACGGAGCAGATCTCCGTCGGTGGGATCTCGGT
The DNA here is from genome assembly GCA_035641735.1 of Actinomycetota bacterium. GTDB lineage: Bacteria > Actinomycetota > UBA4738 > UBA4738 > HRBIN12 > JAJNBA01. Next base: position 1,054 of record DASQTT010000223.1, read on the forward strand.
CGGGCTCTCGGTGTGCGAGGACGCCTGGCACCCGGGCCGTCCCTTCTCCGACTACGGCGGCGTTCCTCTCGTCGCGAACATCAACGGCTCGCCGTACCACCGTCGGAAGCTCCCGCAGCGACTCGGCGTGCTCCGGGACCGCGCGCAGGAGTTCGGCGGGTGGATCGCCTACGTGAACGCCGTCGGCGGCCAGGACGAGCTCGTCTTCGACGGGGGCTCGCTGGTGATGGGTCCCGACGGTGAGGTCGCGTGCCGGGCCGCGATGTTCGAGGAGGACCTACTGATCGTTGACGTCGACGACGAAGCCGCGCGCGTCGTCGGAGACGCCGGAGCCCGATGGCCCGAGGAGCCCGAGGACGTCTACCGCGCGCTCGTCCTCGGGTTGCGCGACTACGCGCGCAAGAACGGATTCGAGGACGTGGTGCTCGGCCTGTCCGGCGGGATCGACTCCGCCCTCGTCGCCGTGCTCGCCGCCGACGCGCTCGGCCCGGGGGCCGTCCGGACCCTCGCGATGCCCTCCCCGTACTCGAGCCCGGAGAGCCTCGAGGACGCCGGCGCGGTCGCGGGGTCGCTCGGGATCCGGCTCGACGTGGTCGGGATCGACCAGCCCTTCGACGCTTACCGCTCGACCCTTCGGCCCCTCTTCGAGGGCCGGCCGGAGGACGTGACCGAGGAGAACCTGCAGGCCAGGATCCGTGGCAACCTCCTGATGGCCGTCTCGAACAAGTTCGGCTCCCTCGTGCTCGCGACCGGCAACAAGAGCGAGTACGCGGTGGGCTACGCCACGCTCTACGGCGACATGGCCGGCGGCTTCGCGCCGATCAAGGACGTGCCCAAGACGCTGGTCTACGAGCTCTGCCGGTGGCGGAACGCGGAGGGCCCCGGCTCCCCGATACCCGATCGGATCCTCGCGAAGGCGCCCTCCGCCGAGCTCCGGCTCGGGCAGCGCGACACCGACTCGCTCCCCGCCTACGAGGTCCTCGATCCCATCGTCGAGGCCTACGTCGAGGACGACCTCGGGATCGAGGAGATCGTCGAGCTCGGCCACGACCCGGCGACCGTCGAGCGCGTGATCCAGATGATCGACAAGGCCGAGTACAAGCGCCGCCAGGCCGCCCCGGGCATCAAGATCACCCCGAAGGCCTTCGGCCGCGACCGGCGGATGCCGATCACGAATCGCTACGTCGACGAGCGGACGTCGGCGCCCGGGCCGGTCAGCTGAACCGCGCCGTCCGCGGTCCGGACGAAGACCTGCCAGTTGTAGAACGCGTAGAACATCCGCTCGTCGCGGCGCATCTGCCGCTCGTAGCGCATCACCGCCTCGCCGTAGTAGGCGACCGGGTTGTAGGCCCAGAGCGCGCCGCGCAGGTCGTGCGGAGCACCGTTCGCGTTGAGGTAGTTCGCGGCTCCGTGGATCGCGTCCCGCGTGTCTCGGATGTCGCCGCCCAGGCCGTACGCCTCCCAGGTCGACGGGATGAATTGCATCGGCCCTTGCGCTCCGGCCCAGCTGTTCGAGACCACGCGGCCGAACTTCGTCTCCATGAAGTGGACCGCCGCGAGGAGCGTCCAGGGGACGTCGAACCGCCGTGCGGCCTCGCGGTAGTACCCCAACACGACGTCGGGCGGGGACGGAGCGCGGGTACGCATCGTGATCGGCTCCGTCGTGGTCACAGGGCCCATCCCTGCATAGAGCGCGGCGCCGGCGTCGGCGACGTCGCGGACCACCGGACGCACCGCCGGCGGGAGAGCCGCGACCGTGGCGTCCCGACGGCGCGCGTCGGTGGCGAGGGTCTGGACGCTCCGCTGCAGGTCGAGCGCGAGCACGACGACCTCGCGCGGCGGCGGCCACTCGTCGGTCCGGCCGGAGGCGCGCCACCGATCGACGGCGGCGAACAGCTCCCGCGAGGTGCGCGTCAGCCGTTCGGCGAGTCGGTCGGGCGCCCGGGGTAGGACCGCGTCG
>DASQTT010000224.1:0-3254 GCA_035641735.1 Actinomycetota bacterium
CCGGCACGTGGGCGCCTTCGCCGAGCACCGAGCGCTCCACCGTCGCCCCACGGCCGACGACGGCGTGGGCCCCCACGATCGACCCACGCACCCGCGCCGCGGGACCCACTTCAGCTCCGGGAAGCAGCACCGCGTCTTCGAGCGCCGCCTCGGCGTGGACCACCGCGCCACCGCCGACCGCCACGGACCTGCCGATCCGCGCCGACGGGTCGATCCGCGCGTCCGGCCCCAGCCACGGATCCTCATACGCACGGCCGCCGACTCGGCCCGCGAGGAGATCGGCGCTGGCGCGCAGGTACTGCTCGGGCGTGCCCAGATCGAGCCAGTAGGCGTCGGAAGCGAAACCCTCGACCTTCGCGCCGTCGGCGATCAGCGCCGGGAACACGTCTCGCTCGATCGACGCCGGTGCCCCGGCCGGCCACCGGCGCAGGGCCGCGGGCTCCAGCACGTACGTGCCGGCGTTGATGTCGCCCCCGACGGGCGTGGACGGCTTCTCCCGGAACTCCGTGACGCGACCTTCGTCGTCGGCCGCCACGAGCCCGAAGGCGCGCGCGTCCTCGACGTGGTGCAACGCGATCGTCGCGTCGGCGCGACGATCGCGATGCCGCCGGATCATCGCCGTGAGATCCAGGGCCGTCAGGATGTCGCCGTTCAGGGCGACGAACGGCTCCGATCCGAGCCGGTCGAGCACGCTGACGATCGCCCCGCCGGTCCCGAGCGGCCCCGGCTCCGTCACCCACTGGATCTCGGGCGTTCCGCCACGGGCCTCGAGGAACGCGTCGAACGTCCGCTCCAGGTACGGCGACGACATCAGCACCTCGCGCACACCGTGCGCGACGAGGTGGTCGAGGACGTGGTCGAGGATCGGACGGTCGACGAGCGGCAGGAGCGGCTTCGGGACCGTCTCGGTGAGTGGCCGCAGCCGCGTCCCCTCGCCCCCGACGAGGACGACGGCCTTCACGTCCCGGCTCGCGAGCTCATGCGTGCCGCGTCTGCGCGACCAGGACGATCCCGACGATGATGAACGCGACGCCGGCGTAGCGCAGCGGTGGGACGCGCTGGTGCAGCAGGAAGCGGTCCGCCAGCAGGATCAGGACGTACGTGAGGGACGCGAACGGGTAGGCGAACGAGAGCGTCGTCCGCGAAAGCACGACGAGCCAGATCACGGCGGACGCGCCGAAGAGGACGAGCCCGAGCCAGACCGACGGGGTGCTCACCACCGTGCGCAGCGAGCCGCCGTCGAACTCCAGCGCTCCGTTCGTCGCCACGACCTGGTTCATCCCGTGCTTCAACGTGAGCTGCGCGACGGCCGCGACGGCGACGGACGAAAGGATCAGCGCGATCAGCATGGCGTGGCTCTCCTTCCCGAGAGCCTCCCGGCCCACGGTCGATGGATCGATGGGGGCGCTCACAGGTCCTCGACCCGTACGGTCGCGCGGACGTCCAGCGCGACCGCCTCCTGCTCCACATCGGGCACGGTGAGCGGATAGTGCTGGGTCCGGATGTGGTAGGCGCGCCCGTCGAGCGACTCGAGCCCGATCGTCACGAAGTACCGCCCGGGCATCCACGGAGCGGGCGGGATCAGGAAGCGGACACGCTTCTTCCCGTCCAGGGGGCCGAGTGGCACGCCGAGCGCGGACGTCCGGCCGCCGATCACGGGTCGATTGGCGGCCGCGGACACGACCTCGAACGATACATCGAGGTCCTCGACCGGCGACTCCGCGCGGACGTCGACGACGATCGTCAGCCCCTCCCCGGGAAGCGCGGTATCCCGGAGCCCCCGGTCGGTCTCGATCGAGACGTCGGCGATCTCGACCTCGCGACTCCCCTCCTCGGGCACGAAGCGCGGGTCGTCGCTCAGCAACCGGTGGCGCAGCGCCCGGACGACGTGGTCCGGGCTCCCCTCCGTGTACACGCGGCCGCGCTCGAGCATCACGGCGCGATCGCAGACCTCGCGGACGGTGTCCAGCGCGTGCGAGACGAGGACGATCGTGCGCCCCTCCTGCTGGAACCGCTGGACCCGCTGCAGGCAGCGGCGCTGGAACGCCTCGTCGCCGACCGCCAGCACCTCGTCGATCAGGAAGATCTCGGGATCGACGTGGACGGCGACCGCGAAGCCGAGCCGCACGAGCATCCCCGACGAATAGAACTTCACCTGGTTGTCCATGAAATCCTCGAGCTCCGCGAACGCGACGATGTCGTCGTATACGCGATGGACGTCCCGCCGCGAGAGCCCGAGGAATGACGCGTTCAGGTACACGTTCTCGCGGCCGGTGAGCTCGGCGTGGAACCCCGCGCCCAGCTCCAGGAGGCCGACCAGCCGCCCGCGGTACCGGATCGTGCCGGCCGTGGGGCGCAGGATACCGGCGATGCACTTCAGCAACGTCGTCTTCCCGGAGCCGTTGTGGCCGACCAGCCCGAGGAACGCGCCGTCCGGAACCTCGAACGACACGTCGCGGAGCGCCCAGAGCTCTTCGGCCCTCGATCGCGAGACCAGCAAACGCTGCTTGAGCGAGGTCGGCCGCTCCCGGAACAGCCGGAAGCGCTTCGAGATCCCGTCGATCGCGATCGCGGTCGTCACAGCTCCTCCGCGAAGTCCCCCGAGCGGTGGAAGTACGAGCGCCACGCGAGCAGGAGCAGCCCGAAGGAGATCGCCAGGAGGATCGCGAGGCGCGCGGCGTACCAGCCCATGCTCACGGTCGGCAGGACCGGCTCACCGACGCCGACTCCGTAGAGCGCGCGTTGGACCGCCAGGACGATCGTCGTGAGCGGGTTCAGGACGTAGAGATCCCATCTGCCGATCCCGGCGATCGTCCGGTCCGCGAACGCCTGCTGGACCAGGACGCCCTGGTACACGATCGGCGTGACCCAGAACCAGACTAGGAGCCCGAGGTTCAGGAGATGGCCGACGTCGCGGTAGCGGACGTTCAGGGCCGCGACCCACAGGGTGCCCGCCGTCGTGAAGACGAGGACCGTCGCGAGCGCCACCGGATACAGCCAAAGCCCTTCGGCTTCGAAGCCGTGGCCCGAGACGAAGATGTAGAGCAGGAGCACCGCGGACTGCAGGACCAGATCGAACAACGCGACGCCGACCGCGGCGAGCGGGAGGATCTCGCGCGGGAACGCCACCTTCTTCACCAGGTTGGCGTTGTCGATGACCGCGGTCGTGCCCGAGAGCAGCGACGCGGAGAACAGGTTCCACGCGAGCAAGCCTGAGAGCAGGAACACCGGGAAGTCGGGCACCCGGTTGCCCA
>DASQTT010000225.1:0-3261 GCA_035641735.1 Actinomycetota bacterium
ACCTTCCGCAGGCTCCCTCCGCACTCCGGACACATCGTCAACGCGTCGTCCCACATCGACTGGACGATCTCGAAGGTGTGGCCGCAGTCGCGACACGTGTACTCGTACGTCGGCACGGCACGAGTCTACCCGTGCCCTCTGAGCAGCCGAGATGGTTCAGCTGACATTCAAGGAGGACCCGGCTACCGTGGCCGCGTGAAGCCTCGGCACGCGGTGATCCCGGTGGCCGGTCTCGGCACGCGGTTCCTCCCCGCGACGAAGGCCGTGCCGAAGGAGATGCTCCCGGTCGTCGACACCCCGGCGATCCAGCTCGTCGTCGAGGAGGCGGTTCGCGCCGGCATCGCCGACATCCTCATGGTGACGGGCCGCGGGAAGCGATCGATCGAGGACCACTTCGACCGATCGACGGAGCTCGAGCAATTCCTGGAGGAGAAGGGCAAGTTCGACGAGCTCAAGCAGGTACGCGCGATCGCCGAGCTCGCGACGATCTACTACACGCGGCAGCGCGACCCGCTCGGCCTCGGCCATGCCGTGGCGTGCGCGGAGGAACACGTCCGTGGCGAGCCGTTCGTGGTGATGCTGCCGGACGACCTCGTCCGGCCGCGGACGCCGTTGCTCGACCGGATGCTGAAGGTCCACGAACGGTACGGCCGGAGCGTCCTGGCGGCGATCGAGGTCGCGCGCGAGGACGCCGCGCTCTACGGCATGATCGAGCCCGAGCCGATCGAGGAGGACCTCGTCCGGATCGTCTCGATCGTCGAGAAGCCCGAACCGGATCGCTCGCCCTCGACGCTGGCCGCGATCGGCCGCTACGTCTTCACGCCGGAGATCTTCGACGCGCTCCGCGAGACGCCGCCCGGTCACGGCGGCGAGATCCAGCTGACGGACGCGATCAACCTGCTCGCCCAGGACCAGGCGGTGTACGCGCTCACGTTCCAGGGGAGGTACGACGTCGGCAACAAGCTCGACTACCTGCGCGCGTCGATCGAGATCGCGCTGGACCGGGAGGACCTCGGGCCGGACTTCAAGGCCTACCTCGCCGAGCTCGCTCGCCGCGAGAAGCTCGGGTGAGCGCCGCCGAGGGGTCCCGCGAGGAGACCGACGACCGTCCCACCCCGGCCCACGATCACGACTCGGGCGAGGGCCTGCTCTCGGTGGACCGGGCCAGGGACGGCGTCCTCTCACGGATCCAGCCGCTCGCCCCGCTGCGGCTGCCGCTCACGGACGCGCTCGGCTGCGTGGTGGCGGAGGACGTCGTCGCGGCCCTGGATCTGCCGGAGTTCGCGTCCTCCGCGATGGACGGCTTCGCGGTGCGTGCCTCCGAGGTGGAGGAGGCCGGCCCGTCGCGCCCGGTTGAGCTCAAGGTGGTCGGGCGTGCCCTGATCGGGCATCGCCCCGAGGGCACGGTGGGCGCCGGGGAGGCGATCCGGATCGCCACCGGCGCGCCGATCCCCGCGGGCGCCGACTGCGTCGTGCCGATCGAGAACGTGATCGACGGAGAAGAGATCGTGCGCGTGCGCCAGGGCTCGGCGGCCGGCACGCACGTGCGGCCGAAAGGCGAGGACGTCCGCGAAGGGGACGTGCTGGTCCCCGCCGGCAAGCGCCTCGGCGCGCCGGAGCTCGGGTTGCTGGCGAACGCGGGCCATCCGACGCCGCTCGTCCATCCGAGGCCCAGGGTGATCGTCGTGTCCACCGGCGACGAGCTGATCCCGCCGACGGAGACGCCGTCGTTCGGCCAGGTCCGCGACTCCAACGCCTACACGATCTTCGGCGCGATGCGGGAGGCGGGGGCGATGCCCGTCCTCGCCGGCATCGTCCGCGACGACGTGGATTCCCTGCGCGAGATGGTCTTCAGCTACGAGATCCAGGCGGACGCGTTCGTCTCCTCCGGCGGCGTGTCGGTCGGCGAACGGGACGTGGTCAAGGCGGCGTTCTTCCGCCGCGGGGATGTCGACTTCTACAAGGTCGCGATGCAGCCGGGGATGCCGCAGGGCTTCGGGCACATCGAGGGCAAGCCGTACTTCGGGCTCCCCGGCAACCCCGTGAGCGTGTTCGTCAGCCTCGAGGTGTTCGTCCGACCCGCAATCCTCAAGATGATGGGGAGGCGACAGCTCTTCCGTCCCGAGGTCGCAGCCACGCTCACCGACGAGGTCCGGGGACCTCGCGGCAAGCTGCAGTTCGCCCGGGTCGAGGTCCGTCACGACGGGACCGGCTGGTCGGCGACCCCGACCGGCGGACGCGGATCGAACCTGATGTCGACCGTGGCCCGGGCGAACGGGCTCGCGATGATCCCGGAAGGGACCGATCTGGCGCACGCCGGATCCTCCGTCCGGGTCATGCTCTTCCGGTCCTCGGAGGACTGACGATGATGTCTGGTGGGGACGTCGAGCGGATGCGGCTGCATGCCTCCGAGGCCGCCCGGATGGTCGAGGTCGGCGCCAAGGACGTCACCGAGCGCGCCGCCGAGGCGGAGTGCGTGGTCACGATGACGCCCGAGGCGTGCGCGCGACTGGTCGCCGGGACGCCGAAGGGCGATCCGATCGAGGCGGCGAGGGTCGCGGGACTCCTTGGGGTCAAGCGAACGCCGGACCTGCTGCCCTTCTGCCATCCGATCGCACTGACGGGCGCGGAGGTCGGCGTCGAGCCCGACGAGGCCTCGGGTCGGATCCGGGTGTGGACCCGGGTGCGCGCCCGAGACCGGACCGGCGTGGAGATGGAGGCATTGACGGCGGCCGCGGTCGCGGCGCTCAGCCTGTACGACACCGCCAAGGCGTACGACCGCACCGCGCGGATCGACGGCCTCCGGCTCCTGGCGAAGACCGGCGGGGCATCGGGCGACTACCGAGCCCCCTCCTAGCCCGCCTCCGCCGGGGTCTTGGAAAGTTTTTCCGAATGACATCGATGTGATCGATTCGCGCTACATGTGGTGCTACGTTGCCTTCCCAGCCTAGATGTTGTGTCGCACCGGGACCGACAGAACGGGGGCTGGGCTCGTTGGACTGGTTGCTCCTCGCCGCGCTCGGCATCATGTGGGCCGCGTTCCTGCTACCGCTCGCTTCCCGACGACGTGCGCTGACCACGTCCGTGGACGAGTTCGAACGGAGGATGGAGTTCTTGGCCCACGCGGAAGCGAACGGCACCCCCGGCCGTTGGATCGTCACGCCACGCAAGGGAGCCAGGTTCATCGGTGACGCGGAGCGCCGCCGCGCGCGGGTCCGCGATCGGCGGCGGCGGATCCTCATCTTCCTGATCGAGGCGATC
>DASQTT010000226.1:0-9495 GCA_035641735.1 Actinomycetota bacterium
GCGAGGGCTGACACGGCCCGCGGCGGCGGTGTGGGCCGCCATGGGTAGCCTCGCCCGGCTACGACCATCGGCTCGGATCGTAGGCCGAGGGTGTGAGATCGCGCCCGGCGGCTCTCGTGCCCGTCGGCGCTGCCGATATCACGAAGAACGGCACGATGAGAGGAGCGCACGGTGGAGGTCGTCAGGATCGGCGGCGGCGATCCCGTGCCGGACGAGGACGCCTCGGAAGAGCCGTCCGACGCGCTGGAGGCCATCTCCCGTCCGCTCGTGCTCGTGACCTGGTGCGATGCCTGGTTCGACTTCGACCAGGCGCTCGACGACGACGAGCGGCCGGACTACCTCGTGCGGACCGTCGGATTCGTGGTCCGCGAGGGCTCGCGCTTCATCTCGATCGCCCAGGAGCTGCTCCCGGACGATGACGGGTTCCGAGCCGTGACCCACATCCCGTGGTCGGTGGTCGAGGGGATCGTGACGCTGGACCCCGGCGGAACGACGATCGCGGCGCCGGAGGCCCTATACTCACCGAGCGCCGGCGCGGAGGTCGCGCCGGACCATCGAAGGAGGGATGCGTGATGACTGCGAGCTCAGCCTCGATCCTCGCGCCGCGTCCTTCCATCGCCCGCTGAGCTTCGGCCCGCGGCCGCTCCCGGAGGACGCGACGCTCCTGCATGTCCGCGTCCCATCTCCAGAAGGAGCACCGCGTTGCGTGACGAAGCGTTCGAGCACTTCTTCGACGAAGGGCTCATCGAACGGGTCCTTCGACCCATCAAGAGCGGCAAGGAGGCGAGCGTCCACCTCTGCCGCACGAACCCGCGCACGACCGGCGAGCGGCTGGCGGCGCTGAAGATCTACCACCCACTGGACCGCCGCGACTTCCGCGACGAGTCCCTCTACCGCGACGGCGAGTGGATCAAGGAGCGGCGCATCCGCGTCGCCCTCGAGAAGAAGACGCGCTTCGGGCGCGAGGTTCAGGGCGGCATCTGGGTCGACCGCGAGTGGGAGACGCTGTCGGCGCTCGCGGCGACCGGCGCCCCCGTGCCTCGGCCGATCGAGCGCACCGCCCGGGCGATCCTGATGACCTACATCGGCGACGAGGATCGAGCCGCCCCACAGCTGCATCGCGCCGGCCCCGTCGACCGAGCCGGGCAGGAAGACCTGATGGACCAGTGCATGCGGGCGATCGAGCTGATGCTCTACCGCGACGTGATCCACGGGGACCTGTCGCCCTACAACGTGCTCGTCTGGGATGGGCGCATCAGCTTGATCGACTTCCCACAGGCCGTCGACCCGAAGAAGAACCGCCACGCCGAATCGCTGCTGGGCCGCGACGTCCGTCGGATCTGCGATCATTTCGCCCGGTCGGGCGTGATCCGCGACGCCGGCACGCTCTCCGCCCAGCTCTGGACGGCCTGGACGTTCGCGGACCTCATCCCTCTGGAGCTCCGCGGCCTGGAGGTGGACCCCGCCGGCTGAGATCGCGCTGCCGGCTCGACCCCCGGACCCTGGCGTCCCGGGGCTACGCTCGCACTGGTCGCGCTCGCTGCTTGAGCCCCCGGCCCCCGACTACTCGGTCGAGCCGGCGAGCTCCACGGGCGGCGTGTCCGGGGACACCAGCCCCGTCCCGTGCTCGAACGTGATCTCGCCGTCCTGCACGTCGACGATGATCGTCTCGCCGGCCCGGAACTCCTTGTACAGGAGCTTCTCGGCCAGCGGGTCCTCGACCATCTGCTGGATCGTCCGGCGTAGCGGCCGGGCGCCGAGCGCCTTGTCGTAGCCCTTCTGCGCCAGCAACGACTTCGCGGCGTCGGTGAGCTCGATGTCGACGTCCTTGGTCTTCAGCTGCTCCTCGACCCGGCGCATCAGCAGGTCGACGATCCGCTTCACGTCGTCGGGGGTGAGCGAGTGGAACACGATGACCTCGTCGATCCGGTTCAGGAACTCCGGACGGAAGGAGCGCTTGAGCTCCTCGGTCACGTTCTCCTTCATCTTCTGATAGGTCACCGCGTCGTCGCGAGCGGCCGTGAACCCGATGCCCACGCCCTTGGCGATGTCCCGCGTCCCGAGGTTCGAGGTCATGATGATGATCGTGTTCTTGAAGTCCACCTGGTGACCCTGCGCGTCGGTCAGGTGCCCGTCCTCGAGGATCTGCAGGAGCGTGTTGAACACGTCCGGGTGCGCCTTCTCGATCTCGTCGAAGAGGACCACGCTGAACGGCTTGCGGCGGACCGCCTCGGTCAGCTGGCCGCCCTCCTCGTAGCCGACGTAGCCGGGAGGTGATCCGATCAAGCGCGAAACCGTGTGCTTCTCCATGTACTCGGACATGTCGAGCTGGATCAGCGCGTCCTCGTCGCCGAACAGGAACTCGGCGAGGGCCTTCGAGAGCTCCGTCTTCCCCACGCCCGAGGGGCCCAGGAAGATGAACGATCCGGACGGGCGGCGCGGATCCTTGAGACCGCTGCGGGTGCGCCGCATGGCCCGGGACACCGCGGAGATGGCCTCGTGCTGGCTGATGATCCGCTTGTGGATCTCGTCCTCCATCCGGAGCAGCTTCTCCGTCTCCTCCTCGGTGAGCTTGAAGACGGGGATGCCCGTCCACACGGACAGGACCTCGGCGATCTCCTCCTCACCGATCTCGGAGAGCACGTCCATCTCGCCGGCCTTCCAGCGCTGCTCGCGACGCTGCCGCTCCTCCTGGAGCTGGCGCTCTTCGTCGCGGAGCGAGGCAGCGCGCTCGAAGTCCTGGGCGTCGATCGCGGACTCCTTGCGGAGCCGGACCTCGGCTATCTTCTCGTCGACCTCGCGGACGTCGGGCGGCGCCGTCATCCGCCGGATCCGCGTGCGCGATCCGGCCTCGTCGATCAGGTCGATCGCCTTGTCGGGCAGCGACCGGTCCGCGATGTAGCGGTCGGCGAGGTTCGCGGCGGCCACCAGGGCGTCGTCCGTGAAGCTCACGCGGTGGTGCGCCTCGTAGCGATCGCGGAGGCCCTTCAGGATCTCGATCGTGTGCGTGACCGTCGGCTCCTCGACGACGATCGGCTGGAACCGGCGCTCGAGCGCCGCGTCCTTCTCGAGGTGCTTGCGGTACTCGTCGCGCGTGGTGGCGCCGATCGTCTGAAGCTCACCGCGCGCGAGCATCGGCTTCAGGATGCTGGCCGCGTCGATCGCGCCCTCGGCCGCGCCGGCGCCGACGAGCGTGTGGAGCTCGTCGATGAACAGCACGATGTCGCCGCGCGTCTTGATCTCCTTGAGCACCTTCTTCAGGCGCTCCTCGAAGTCGCCGCGGTAGCGGGAGCCGGCGACGAGCGCGCCGAGGTCGAGCGTGTAGATCTGCTTGCCCTTCAGGGTCTCTGGAACCTCCTCGCGGACGATGTCCTGCGAGAGCCCCTCTACGACGGCGGTCTTGCCGACGCCGGGCTCGCCGATCAGCACGGGGTTGTTCTTCGTCCGGCGCGAGAGGACCTGCATCACGCGCTCGATCTCCTTCTCGCGACCGATCACGGGATCGAGCTTGCCCTCGCGCGCCAGCTGCGTGAGGTTCCGGCCGAACTGATCGAGCACCATCGAGCCCTGACCGCCGGCCTCCTGCGAGCCCGCGACCTGCTCACCTTTGCCGGCGGTGTAGCCGGAGAGGAGCTGGATCACGGTCTGGCGGACGCGGTTGAGATCGGCGCCGAGCTTCTGGAGCACCTGGGCGGCGACGCCCTCGCCCTCGCGGATCAGGCCGAGCAGGATGTGCTCCGTGCCGATGTAGTTGTGGCCGAGCTGGAGCGCCTCCCGCAGCGACAGCTCGAGGACCTTCTTGGCGCGGGGCGTGAACGGGATGTGGCCGGTCGGAGCGGCCTGGCCCTGCCCGATGATCTCCTCGACCTGTTGGCGGACGGCCTCGAGCGAGATGTTGAGCGACTCCAACGCCTTGGCGGCGACGCCTTCGCCCTCGTGGATCAGGCCCAGGAGGATGTGCTCGGTGCCGATGTAGTTGTGGTTGAGCATCCTCGCTTCTTCCTGCGCGAGGACGACCACCCGCCGTGCTCGGTCGGTGAATCGCTCGAACATGCCCTACATCCCTCCAGGCCGCGACTCGTCCGCCCCGCCTCGAGGATCGTCGGACCACGTCCTACCCTCCAGGCACATGAGGCGCCGCCCCTGGCAGGTCGCAGCGCCTCTTGGCACGCAGTATACCCAGCACCCCCCGTAACCCTGCGTGCGCATGCACATCCGATCCGTCCTCCCGGGGTGAGCGGCGCCCCGTCTCTCTTGATTCTTCGGAAGAATTCGGCGCGGGGATGAGCATGGAGCCGGGTGAGGACGCGGATAGACCATTCGGACCACTCGAATCACCCGGAAGACCGTTGTTGCCTGCGGATCGGGGCTGGCAGCATCGACAGGTCGCTCTTCGTGTCCCCCGCACGGGAGTCTTCCCTGGTCATCGGGCCCGCCGTCGGGCCCATCGTTCCGGGCCCGGCCGGTGCCGGTGGGAGAAGAAGGAGATCGAGAACCGTGCGAGTGCTCGTCGTCGATGACCACCCCGCGTTCCGCAAGGCCCTGTCGTCCGCGCTCAGCCTGATCGATGACATCGAGGTTGCCGGCGAGGCAGCCGGGGGTGAGGACGCGTGCATCGAGGCGTCGGAGCTCCGTCCCGACGTCGTCCTGATGGACCTGTCGATGCCGGACATCTCGGGGATCGAAGCGATGCAGAAGATCCACGCGTCCACGCCGGACCTTCCCGTCGTGATCCTCACCGCGCACGCCGACGAGGGCGTGGAGCGGGCGGCCCGAGGTGCGGGCGCATCGGGATTCGTCGCGAAAGGGCGAGGGCTGCACGACATCCTGCTCGTTCTTCACGAGGTCGTCGGGGCAGGCGCCGCCGGATAGGGTCCGGCGGTGGGGTGCCTCCTGGTCCTCGCGGTCCTCGCGATCCCCCGCACGATCATGGTCGTGCTGTGGATCTTCTCGGACTACCTCTCGCAGGCATTCGGGACGTGGGTGTGGCCGCTGCTGGGCTTCTTCCTCCTCCCGACGACGACGCTCGGGTACGCCGTCGCGGAGAACCGCTACGGCGGCGTCCGTGGGTGGGGACTGCTGCTCGTGATCGTCGGAGTGCTCCTGGACCTCGGGGCGCTCGGCGGTGGCCGTGGGATCGGGAAACGCTGGACCGAGCGCCGCTCGTCCTGATGGTTGGGCGTGAACCCGACCGCTCAGGAAGCCGGACCGGTCGGCTTCACGATCCAGAGGCCCCCCACCATGTCGCTCAGGTACACGACCCCGGTCTCGGGATCGAACGCGACGCCCCAGACCACGGGCCAGCCCTTCGGACGCCGGTGGGCGATACTGCACGACCTGGACCGGTGACGTGATCGTCGACAGGTCCCATGCCACCACGCCGTGGCTGTACCACGACGAGTACGCGATCGTGCCGCGGACCTCGGTGTTATGCACCGACCAGATGCCCCGGCTCGGCGGCGTCAGGTCGCCGATCACATGATCGGGTTCGGTGAACGTGGCCACTTCGGCGGATTCCTGCGCGATCCCGTCCCCGTCGGCGTCCACGAGCTGCGATTCGTCGAAGATCCTCACGTAGCCCACTGCGGGCGTGTTCGTCGCGAACGTCACCGACGGTGACCCGGCGGCGCCTCGCAGCGCGTCGGCGAGGCCGTCCGCGTCCGCGACTTGCACCACGACCATGTCCTCGTTCGGCGAGATCGTGTCGGGCGGCTCACCGGGGAACGGGTAGGGATCGTCCGGACTCACGAGGTGGAGAGGAGCGCGGTGGCACCGGCGTTCGCGGCCCTCCTGATCTGACCGGACAGGCTGCACGGCACCGTCCAGCCGTCGATCAGGCCCTCGTAGAACGGATCCACCGTGTCGACGACCACGACCATGCCCGAGGCGCCGGCGAAGTCGCCGGCCTCGCAGCGTCGCCGCCATCCACGACGTCGCCAGTGATATCCCCGGTGTCGTAGAGCGTGTGGGCATCCACGGCTCGAACATGCCGTTGAACTCGGCCGCCGGTCTCGCTCGACGTCACCGTCACGGGTGATCTCGGGTCGTAGTCCTCGTCGTTCTGGATCACGTACCTCGTCCCGGAGACGGTGAGCGGAGTCATCGAGTGCCCATCGCCCGAATCGCCGACCTCGTAGAACGTGCGCCCGAGCAAGGTCGGATCCGACGGATCCGAGATGTCGAGCTTCACGATGCCGGCATCCCAATAGGAAACGTAGGCGGTGGTGCCGTCATCCGCGTCTCGGACGCTGTCGCATAGATCGCGGTGAAGAACGTGTCCATCCCCTGGAACGAGCTCACGATCTCGTCTCCGCCGAAGGTCACCAGCTGCGAGTCGCAGATGATCCCCCAGCTGGAGCGCCGCTGAGGGTTCGCCGGCCGCGTGATGTCGACGATGCGGAACTCGCCTCCCGCGTCGGACCCGAAATAGGTGTTGTTGTATTCCACGAACGGCGTCGCGAGCAGCGCGAGGACCGTCCCGTCCTGTCGAACGGCGAGGTCGAGCTCGTGCACCCCGGCGGGCGTGCGGAGGAAGCTCAACAGGTCGGGGTGCCTCGGACGCGTGACGTCCCAGAGGGCCAACCCGTTCCGGCCGTCGCGACCGCAGGCCTGCAGGCCTCCGGCGAGGATCCGCCGGGCTCCGACCCGCTCGACGACGACGTCCCCGGTCGACGTGTTCCACCCGTCGGAGAGCGGCGCGACGGCGGCGACGGCCGATGAGCGGGGGTGGGTGACGTCGACGATCCGCACACCGTCGGACGTGCACGGGTCTCGGAACGATCCGACGTACGCCAACTTCCCGCGGGCGCCGTGGTCAAAGAAGTACACGTCGGCCGCTGCCTGCCGGCTGGGCATCGCGACGTGGTCGAGCCGCTCGAAGTTGTCCTCGATCTGGGGGTGACCGGGACCGACGGCGACGGCGGCCGGATCGATGTGGTGCACGTCCGGCACGCGTCCGGGTTCCGTCCGGGCGACGGTCGGGCTCTGCCGGCGATGGTGGTCCGGTCCTGCCGTTGCCGCACTCGACAACGTCGAGGCCACCAAGCTCGGCAGGACGAGCAAGATCAGGACGCGTGCGCGCATGTCGGTCCTCCTTCGGAGCAACGCACGTTGGGACAGTCGAGGTCCAGGAGCAATGTCATGCCACAGGTCACTCGGGGCGGTGCGCGGGGAACATGATCAGGTCGCGGAGCGAAGGCGCGTCGGTCAGCAGCATCAGCAGCCGGTCGATCCCCAGGCCCAGTCCGCCTGCCGGCGGCATCCCGTGCTCGAGGGCTCGCAGGAACTCCTCGTCGAGCGGATGCGTCTCCTCGACCCCTGCGGCGCGAAGCTGCTGCTGGAGCTCGAACTTCGCCCGCTGCTCGATCGGGTCGGTCAGCTCGGAGAACGCCGTGACCAGCTCGATCCCACCGATCACGAGGTCGAAGTGCTCCGTGAGCGCGGGATCCCTGCGATGCGGACGAGCCAGCGGTGAGACCTCGCGGGGGAAATCGGTGACGAAGGTCGGCTCGACGATCGCGTCCTCGACCAGCTTCTCGAAGAGCTCCTGCACGATCTTGCCGGGGCCCCACAGGTCGTCGACCGGAACGTCGTGCCGCTCGGCGATCGATCGGAGGTCGGCGCGGTCCAGGGAGATCTCCACGCCGGTCGCCTCGGACACCGCCCCGAGCATCGTCAGGCGCCGGAACGATGGCGCGAGGTCGATCTCGCGGCCGCGCGAGGGGATCGTCAGATCGTCCGGGTCGCGCCCCATCACGGGGGCGATCGCGCGGGCGGAGGCGCGGACCAGCTCTTCGGACAGTTCCATCATCGTCGTGTAGTCGCCGTAGGCCTGGTACGCCTCGAGCATCGTGAACTCGGGGTTGTGATCGCGGTCGATCCCCTCGTTGCGGAAGTTTCGGCCGAGCTCGTAGACGCGCTCGAGGCCTCCGACCAGCATCCGCTTCAGGTAGAGCTCGAGCGAGATCCGGAGCTTCATCTCGATGTCGAGGGCCTCGTGGTACGTCGTGAACGGCTTCGCGTTCGCGCCGCCCGCCACCGTCTGGAGGATCGGTCCCTCGAACTCCACGAAGCCCCGCTCGTCGAGCATCCGGCGAAGGGTCCCGAGCACGGCGGCGCGCCCGCGCGCGTACCGTCGCGGCGTCTCGTCCGCGATCAGATGCAGGTACCGGCGCCGCTGCTGGAGATCCGGGTCCTTGAGCCCGTGCCACTTCTCGGGGAGGGGACGCAAGGACTTCGTGAGCATCGCCCATCGTTCGACGAAGATCGACAGCTCGCCGCGCCTCGTCGTCCCCACGCGGCCCGTCGCGCCGACGATGTCGCCGAGGTCGACCTCGTCGAGCAACCCGAAGGAGTCGTCGTCGATCGTCGAGCTGTCGAAGACCAGCTGGAGGTCGCCGCTGCCGTCCCGCAGCGTCGCGAACTGCAGCTTGCCCATGTCCCGCTTCAGGACGACGCGGCCGGCGACGGTGACCTGCTCGTCGGTCCGGTGATCGGAAGGGAGGTCGGCGAACCCCGTCCGTACGGAGTCCGTCGATCGGGGCTCGTCGACGTCCAGCGCGTCCCGAAGGCTGATCGCGAACGCGCGGTCGCCGAGCCGGGACATCGACTCGCGCCGGGCCTGCAGGACCTCCTCCTCGCGGGAGCGCCCGACGCGACCGGCGACGGTGCCGGCCTCGGGCTCGTCAGTCATCCATGTTCTTCCCGTGGACCAGGCGGAGGCCCTCCAGGGTGAGGAACGGCTCGTGATGATCGATCGTCCGGCAGTGCGGGATCACGACCGGCGCGAGGCCACCCGTCGCGACCGTCGTCGCTCCCCCGATCTCCGCGCGGATCCGCTCGACGATCCCGTCCACCTCGCCGGCGGTTCCGTACACGAGGCCCGACTGGATCGCGGTGACGGTGCTGGTGCCGATCACGGACGGTGGCGCTTCGAGCTCGACCCGCGTCAGTCGCGCAGCTCGCTGTACCAGGGTCGCTGCCGAGATCTGCAGGCCGGGCGCGATCACGCCGCCGAGGAACTCGCCGTCCTCCGAGACCACGTCGAAGTTCGTGCCGGTGCCGAAGTCGACGACGATCGTCGGACCACCGAACCGGGTGAACGCCGCCAGCGTGTTCACGATCCGGTCGGCGCCGACCTCGCGAGGGTTGTCGGTGAGCACCGAGACGCCCGTCCGCGTCCCGGGGCCGACGATCAGCGGCTCGAACGTGAGGTAGCGCGCGGCCAGCTCGCGCAGCTGTTGCGTCACGTCGGGGACGACCGATGCCACGCACACCCCGGTCAGCTTCTCCAGCGTGAGCCCGCGGTGCTCGAGGAGACCCGACAGGAGCAGCGCGAGCTCGTCGGCCGACCGCTCCGGCTGGGTCGAGAGACGCCACGTGTGGACCAGCTCGGGGCCGTCGAAGACCCCGAGCACGGTTTCGGTGTTGCCGACGTCGGCGGCGAGCAGCATCGGACGCTCCAGGTGGGCGGGTCGGCCCATCGTCGCCCACCGA
>DASQTT010000227.1:0-17956 GCA_035641735.1 Actinomycetota bacterium
CGCGGCGATCGATCCGTCGACCGGGAGATCGCCGCCCACCGCCTCGAGACGCATCGCCATCGCGTCCATCAGCGAGGTCGTGGCCGGGATCGCGCGGACGTCGATCGGCAGCTGCCCGTGGTGGCCGAGGAGCACCTGGAGGTCCTTGCCGTCCATCGACATCTCGTGAACGGTCGTGACGCCGCGGGACGCCGCGAGGCCCGCCGCCTGGAGCTGCAGCTCCTCGATCCGGTGGCGGTCGTAGGTCGACTCGATCCATGCCGCGGCGAGGCGGTTCGCCTCCTGCGTGATGCGTCCGGTTGGCGCCCCGTCCGGGCCGCGCTCGATCCCCGCGGCGTCTCCGGCGTCGACGGCGCCGAGGGCAGACGAGCTCAGGACCGCGAGGTGTCCGTCGGCCCGCACCGCCACGACCGGCAAGGGCGTGATCGCATCGAGCTCGGCGGCGGTGGGCAGCACCGGTCGGTCCCAGCGCGTCTCGTCGAACCCCTCGACGTGCACGACGGTCCCTCCGGCCTCGGCCCGCGCGCGTACCACCTCCAACAGGTCGTCCTTGGACCGGGCGTCCCGCACGTCCTCGTTCATGAGCGACCGGCCGGTGGCCGTCAGGTGGACGTGGGAGTCGATGAAGCCGGGAACGATCGTCGCGCCCGGAAGGTCGATCGTGGCGTCCGCCTCCGGCGGGTCCCCGA
The DNA here is from genome assembly GCA_035641735.1 of Actinomycetota bacterium. Lineage (GTDB taxonomy): Bacteria > Actinomycetota > UBA4738 > UBA4738 > HRBIN12 > JAJNBA01. The sequence continues at coordinate 690 of DASQTT010000227.1, forward strand.
CCCCCACACGCTCGACGTGGCGCTGGTCGACGAGGATCCACTCCCCCATCGTCGGGTGGGAGAGCGTCACGATGCGCGAGGCTCGGTACAGGGTCCGCAGGGCGCCGCGATGATAGCCGGGGGCCGCTTCCCCCCCGGCGAGGGCGCATGCGAGCGTGCGACGGCTCGCACGTCGTCGGGAGCGTCGAGCACGAACGTCTTCGCCTCGTTGAGCTCGAGGCCGATCGAGCGGGCCGCCATCTGCAGGGAGCGCATGGCCCGAAGGACGTCGGCCCGAGGTCCCCACGCGACGACGTCGTCGACCCAACGAACGTGCCGAACGCCGGGCGATCGGAGCGCGGCGTCGAGCCTGGCGAGTAGGGCGTTGGCGAGCACGGCCGACGCCGGCGGGCCGATGGGGAGGCCGCACACGCCTGCGTCGTGGAGGCGTTCGAGGAGCGCCACGACGGCCGAGGCGGTGGGCCCCACGAGCGAGCCGATCGTTCGAGGAACGATCGATCCATAACAGTCACGGACGTCGGTGACGAGGAACGTCGAGCCGCGCGGCGCCGCGGCGATCGCCGCCGCGATGGTGGAGCGCCAGACGGTCCGAGCCGGCCGCCACGGGGCGAGCGCCCAACCGCGGCGGTCGATCGTCGCGCGCGTCGACAGGACCTGGCGGCCGAGCGATCGCTCGATCCGGCCGACGAGCGGGGTCACGGCGGCTTGGTACGCGGCCTCGTCGGCCGGGTCGAGCCGGGTCAACCAACGGACGCCGCCGCCGACCTTCGGCACCGCTTCGAGGATCGGCGCGTGCCCGCCGTCGTCCGGCGTGCGCGCCCAGAGCGCGTTGGGAACGAGAAGAACCTCCTGCGGGGGATCCCGAGGAGGTCGTTCGCAGCGTACCGGCGTACTGCGCTCGCGCGCAATCGCCCGTCGCGGGGATATCTCCCTCCCCCGAGGCGTATGGGACGATGCCGTCGGTGCTGGACGACCGGGACCTTGCGATCGTCGCCGCCCTCCAAGAGGACGCGCGCGCGACCTACGCAGACGTCGGCGCCCGCGTCGGGCTGTCCGCGTCCGCCGTCCACGACCGGGTGCGGAAGCTGGAACGCCGCGGGGTCGTTCGGGGCTACCGCGCCGTCGTGGACCCGGAGGCGATCGGCCTCTTCGTGACGGCGCTGATCGAGGCGAGCCCGCTCGACCCGCAGCAGCCCGACGACCTGCCCGAGCGCGTCCGCGCGTTCCCGGAGGTGGAGGACTGCCTCTCCGTCGCCGGCGAGGCCAATTACGTACTGAAGGTGCGGACGCGGACCACGGGCGAGCTCGAGGACCTGATCCGACGGCTCCGGGAGAAAGGCGGGGTCACCACGAAGACGACGATCGCGCTCTCGATCCCCTTCGAGGGTCGTCCCCTGGCGACCTGATCGCTTCGTGGGACTCCTGGCGCCGTCGATCGCAGGTCTGGTCATCCGGCGGCGACGTGCCATCATGAGCAGATGGACGCCGTGCGGCGCACCCGTCTGAGGCCGGTCGCGGGCGGCCTCTGCGTGCTCGCCGCCCTCGCGGCCTGTGCGGCGCCGGAGTACAAGTACGTCCGGAACACCGAGGCGCGGACGGCGTTCCGCGTGCCGACCCCATGGACGGTCTTCGACGAGGCCCAGATCTCGGGGGTCGACCCGGCGACCGACACGCCGGACAACGTGGACTGGCTGGTCGGTATCGACGGGGATCCCGCTCCCCAGCTCGGGCACGTCTTCCCCGCCAGCTACGCGACGGATCATCCGCAGGGGGTCGCGGCCGTGCTCACGCTCACCGGCGAGTCGCGAGACCAGGCGAACCTCGGGGCGCTCAGGAACCTGATCATCCCGGTCGACCAGATCCGTGACGAGGTCGGGACCGACGCCGTACGGATCCTGTCCTACGACGACATGATGGTCCGTGACGGGTACCGCGGGCTCCAGATGGTCGTCCAGGTCCAGGCCTCCGCGCTCGCCGGGGACGCCGCGGTCCAGGACGGCGACGGTGGCCCCGGATTCCTGGCCAGTGACTACGTCCAGCTGAACCAGATCGCCCTGCTCGACGCCTCCACCGAGCATGCGTACGTCCTGGCGCTCCTCTGCAGCGCCGACTGCTACGCCCGCAACCGCAGCGACATCGAATCCGCCATCGACTCCTGGACGGTGCTGCCATGACGAAGAAGTCCTCCCCACCTGTCGTGGCCGGGATGGACCGGCCCTCGCGCCCGCGGCCCTCGGAACGACCGACGCGCGCTCCCATGGCGATGTGGGACCGGGTCAAGTTCCTGCTGCTCCTGGGTCTCCTGTGGATCGCCGGCCTCGCCGTCGTCTGGGCGGCGTCCGTGAATCCGCTCGGCGGGCCCTTCCTCGACGCGGTCCGGATCGCGCTCGTCGACTACGCCTGGATCCTGGTGCTCGCCGGGATCGAGCTGACGAGACAGCTGCACTACTTCATCGAGGAGCACTCGAAGGGCTACTACCGCTTCTGGGAGAAGAGGGTCTTCGGCAGCGCGAAGGGACTCGGCCGCGGACTCGACGACTGGACGCGCTACCGCCTCGCCCGTGCGCTGAAGCTCTTCATCTTCCTGTTGGCGATCAGCACGTTCCTCGGAACGATATTCAACACGGACCCCGTCTGGCTCGGCATCGTCGAGGCGCCGGCTCGGCTCCTGATCGCGCTCCCCTTCATCCTCCAGCTGGCCTTCGGCTTCTTCTTCGTCATCGTCCAGTTCGTCGGGATCTTCTGGTTCCTGTCTCGCGGGGGGATCGACACGTACATGCCCGACGAGATCGAGACCCGCTTCGACGACGTCAGGGGTCAGGACGCGGTCCTGGAGCGCGTGAAGGAGACGATGATCTTCCTCGAGGCGCCCGAGGCGATCGAGGATCGGGGCGGCTACGTCCCGGGCGGCGTGCTGCTGTGGGGCCCACCGGGGACAGGCAAGACGCTGATGGCACAGGCCGTGGCCGGCGAGACCGCCAAGCCGTTCGTCCTCGTCGACCCGGGCGCATTCATCCAGATGTTCATGGGCGTAGGGATCCTCAAGGTGAAGGGCCTGTATCGGAAGCTGCGGCGACTGGCCCTTCGGTACGGCGGCGTGATCGTTTTCTTCGACGAGGCTGATGCGCTCGGGAACCGCGGCCAGGTCGCGGGGGTCGGCCAGATGGCGTCGCCGGCCGGCGCGTGGTCGGTGACCCCGCCATGCAACGGGATCTCGTACCTCTCCCCCGCGACGAGGGACCAACTGCTCCTCGGCTCTCTCTCCTCAGCGATCCCGGCTCAGCGGACGTGGACGGACCACCTGATCGCCGGGATGGGGATGGGAGGCGGCGGGATGGGGACGCTCCAGGCGCTCCTATCCGAGATGTCCGGGCTCGAGAAGCCGCGCGGGTTGCTCAACCGGATCCGCCGCCTCCTCGGCATCAAGGTGAAGCCGCCGTTCAAGTACCGGATCCTCCACATGTTCGCAACGAACATGCCCGCGGCGCTGGATCAGGCGCTGCTCCGCCCCGGACGCATCGACCGTCAATACAAGGTGGGCTATCCGACGAAAGACGGGCGACGCGACACGTTCCAGCTCTACCTCGACAAGGTCCGGAACGAGCTGACGCCGGAGGACGTCGAGAAGCTCGCCACGATCAGCCCGTACGCCACCGGCGCCAGCATCAAGGACATCGTGAACGAGGGGCTCGTGGTCGCGATCCGCGATGGGCGCGACACGATCACGTACCGCGATGTGATCCGCGCGAAGCACATCAAGCAGCTGGGCGTCCCGGACGACTTCGAGTACATCGAGCGCGAGCGGCACGCCACCGCCGTACATGAGGCGTGCCACGCCGTGGTGGCGTACCACCTCCGGCGACACGCGGTGATCGACATCGCCACCATCGAGCGCCGCGGCGACATCGGCGGCCTCGTGTCCTCCATCCCGCCCGAGGATCAGATGTTCGAGTGGAAGTCGGAGCGCGAGATCGACGTGATGGGGAGCCTGGCCTCCCTGGCCGGCGAGCGGATGTTCTTCGACGACGACAACTCGAGCGGCGTGGGCAGCGACCTGAACAACGCGACGCGGATCGTGCTGGTGAACCTGGGGTTCGCCGGGATGGGCGGCACGATCGCGTCGCACGGCGCCAACGTCGCTGCCCTCCGTGGCATGCAGGGGGTCGAGACCGGGGCGGACCGCAACATGTTCGACGGCGAATTCGGCAAGCAGGTCGAGGCGAAGCTCCGCGAGCTCTACGACCGGACCTGGGAGCTCCTCGAGGAACACCGCGGCGACGTCCTCGCCGTCGCCCACGTCCTCGAGACGCACAAGACCGTGACCGGCGACGACGTCGCCGCGGTGATCGACGGGACGGCCGGCCCCACGGTGGACGGCCGGGCGTACGTCGACCCTGCCTTCCGGCAGATGCTCGAGAAGTACCACTCGGCCGCGCTCCGGGCGCACAAGGAGCACGGCGGCGTCCAGGCCAGGATCCCGGTACCGGTTCCGCCGCCCCCCGCGCCGCTCCAGCCCGTGATCGGTGACACGGATGGTGAGCGTGAACGGAACCAGGGGCCCGCGCGCGGCGCGCCGCCGCCGCCGGACCGCTCGGAGGATCCCGACCCCGCCTGATCGAGCGGTCCGTCCGGCACACGGTCCCTGCGTAGGATGGGTGGATGCGGCTGTACGACTCGTTGTCGCGCGGCGTCCACGATGTCGTGCCGGTGGAGCCGGGGAAGGTCAAGATCTACGCCTGCGGCCCCACGGTGTATCGCTACGTCCACCTCGGCAACCTGCGTACGTTCCTGCTCACCGACCTGATCCGCCGTGCCCTCGAGTTCGAGGGGCTCGACGTGATCGAGGTGCAGAACATCACCGACGTGGGTCACATGACCGACGAGTCGTCTCCGGAGGCGGTCGACAAGATGCTGCTCGCGGTCGAGGACGAGGGTCTCCAGCCGCTCGAGATCGCGGAGAAGTACACGCAGGAGGCTCTCGACGACATGGCTGCGGTCGGGATCCGGCTGCCCGACGTGATGCCGAAGGCGACCGATCACATCCCGGAGATGATCGAGCTGACGCAGACGCTGATCGAGCGCGGCCACGCGTACGTCGTGGACACCGGATCGGTCTACTTCGACGTCACCAGCTTCCCCGACTACGGCAAGCTCTCGGGTAACACGCTCGACAAGCTCAAGGCCGGGCACCGCGACCTCGAGACGGATCCGGCGAAGCGGCATCCGGCCGACTTCGCGCTATGGAAGTCCGCCGGCCCGGGCCGCCTGATGAAGTGGCCGAGCCCCTGGGGCGACGGCTTCCCGGGCTGGCACATCGAGTGCTCGGCGATGTCGATGAAGTACCTGGGCGAGCGGTTCGATATCCACACGGGCGGCACCGATCTCCGGTTCCCGCACCACGAGGACGAGATCGCGCAGTCCGAGGGCGCCGTCGGCCACGAGGTGGTCTCCACCTGGGTCCACGGGGGCTTCCTGCAGCTCACCGGGCAGAAGATCGCGAAATCGACCGGCAACGTGATCCGCGCGCCCGAGCTGATCGAGCGGGGGCTCGATCCCCTGGCGTTCCGGTGGCTGACGTTCCAGACCCGGTACCGCTCGCAGATGGACTTCACGTGGGAGGCGATGGAGACCGCCGACCAGCGCGTCCGGCAGCTCCGGCGGCACGTTGCGGAATGGGGCGACCCCGCGTCCGAGCTCGGGCCCGCCGCGAAGGAGGCCGACGCGCGGTTCCGGGAGGCGCTCGGGAGCGATCTCGACATGCCGACCGCCGTCCGGATCGTGAACGACCTCGACCGGAGCCCGGACGTCCCGCCGGCGGAGAAGCGTGCGCTCCTCTCGTCGTGGGACCACGTCCTGGGCCTGGACCTCGAGCGCGACGCCGAGGCGGCGTGGCAGCCCGACGAGGAGGTCCGGCGGCTCGTGGCCGAGCGGGACGCGGCGCGAGCCGCGAAGGACTACGCGAGCTCCGACCGGCTCCGTGACGAGCTCCAGGCGATGGGTCTCGAGGTGATGGACACCCCCGACGGCACGAAGGTCCGGCCTCGCTGAGGTCGATCGCGGTCGCCGCTAGGCGACGACCTTCAAGTCCCTCGGGCTCCGGTTGAGCCGTTCGACCCCGTCGGACGTGACCGTGACGATGTCCTCGATCCGGATCCCGAACCGGCCCTCGAGGTAGAGGCCGGGCTCGACCGAGAAGGTCATCCCCGGCTCCAACGGGGTCTCGTCGCCCTCCACGATGTAGGGCGGCTCGTGAACCTCCAGCCCGATCCCGTGACCGGTGCGGTGGATGAACCGGTCCCCGTACCCGGCCGCATCGACGATCGCGCGGGCGGTCCGGTCGATGTGCTGGGCCGCGATGCCGGGGCGGACGGCGTCGACGGCCGCGGCCTGGGCCGCCTCCACCACCGAATAGGCCTCCTCGAAGTCCGGTGGCGGCTCCCCCACGACGACGGTCCGGGTCGTGTCGCTGAAATAGCCGCCCAGCTCGCCGCCGAAGTCCATCACGACCGCGTCGTGCGGGAGGATCGTCCGTCCGCCGGGCTCGTGGTGCGGGGAGGCGGCGTTCGCTCCGCTGGCGACGATCGTGAACGCGGCCTTCGTGTGCCCGTGTTGCACGAGCAGGTCGGCGAGGTCGCCGGCCACCTCCTCCTCGCGCCTGCCCTGGAAGGGTAGCTCGACGATCCTCCGGAAGGTCTCGTCCGCGGCGCGACCGGCGCGGCGCAGGGCGTCGAGCTCGTCGCGGTCCTTCACCGCCCGGAGCCGGCCGAGCACCGGCGAGGCCGTCGAGAAGGTCGCTTCCGGGAGCCGGCGCTGCAGGCCGAGCAGATGGACGGCCCAGAGCGCGTCGGCGACCGCGATCCGGGCCGCGCCGGCCAGGAGGCTCGCGGCGGCTTCGTAGGGATCGGACCCGTCTCGCCACGCCATCAACTCGAGCCGGTCCCCTACCGACGTGGCCGCCGCGAGCGGCCGCTCCAGCTCGGGGACGAGCATCGCCGGTTCGGCCCCCGGACGGACCACCAGGAGCGTCGGCCGCTCGAGCGGCATCGGGTCGTACCCGGTGAGGTAGGCGAGATCCCGGGACGGGGAGACGACGAGCGCGTCGAGGCCTTGTTCCGCCGCCCCCCGTGCGGCCCGGTCGATCCGTTGGAGGTGTCGGTCGGTCACAGCTTGAAGAGGATCGGGCGGGGCACGACCTGGAACGTCACGGGCGTCATGCCGAACGGCACCCCATCGGCGACGACCGGGAACGGCCGCTCCGAGCGGACCTCGAAGCGGATCCTCGCCTTGAGCTCCTTGATGTGTGGGTCGGGGATGTGGTCGCCGTGACGGAACAGGCGTGGGAGCAGGGTGTATGCACCCGACCGGGGCCCGGTGAACACCAGCGCGTCCAAGATGCCATCGCCGGGGAAGGACCGCGGCGACAGCCGCAGGCCCCCGTCCGTGAACTGCGCGTTGGCCACGACGACGTTCCACGCCGTCCCCTCCCACGTTCGCGTGTCGTGCTCGACGGTCACGGCGGTCGCCTTCGTCGCCAGGTAGCCGCGCCAGAAACCGGCGAAGCGTCGCGCACCTCCGAGCCAGGTGGGCGCGGTCGCCGCGCGCGCCGCCTGCTCGGCCCCCATCCCCACCTGGGCGAGGTTGTGGGCGTACCGGGTCGCGTGTCCCCCGTCCGGGAGGCTCGCGGTCACCTTCATCAGATCCATCGGATAGGTGTGCTCGCCGGCCATGTGCACGGCGGCGGTCCCGGCGTCGTTCGGGAGGCCGAAGCTGCGGGCGAGATCGGAGCCGTTCCCTCCCGGGATCACGCCGAGGACCGGCTCCTCGAGGATCGTGCGCCCGTCGCGGAACATGCCGTTCACGACGCCCTGGACCGTGGCGTCGTCGCCGACCGCGACCACGAACCGGTGACCCTCGTCCAGGGCGTCCCGGGCGACCGCCGCCGGATCCACGCCGTTGGCCACGAACGTCCGATGTTCGAGCCCCCGGGCGGCCAGCGCCCTTTCCACCGCGGGGAGCTGCGCCCGCATCCCGGGATCCGCGATCAGCGCGAGCACCCCGAAGGGGCTGGTCATCGGGGCATCGTAGCTACACGCCGGTGTACGCGACGACGCCGCGCAGCACCCGGTGGCGTCCGGCGCGCACCAACTCGGCCGTCTCGGGCGGTGCGACCTCCTCGATCTGCCGGAGCAGGTCGAGGAGCTGCTTGCAGTTGCGCACGAAGTCGCCGGGGGCCATCTCGGTGTCGGAGAGGATGTCGTCGAGGGCCTCTCCCTCGGCCCACTGATGGATCGGGCCGGCGAAACCGGCCTCCAGCTCGCGGCACAGCTGGACCTGGTGCTCGTCCTCGGTCCGCCGGATCGTCCGCCAGAGCCGCCGGAGCTGCTCGTACCGCTCCTTCGTCTCCGCCGTCGGCATCTCGCCCGACAGGGGCACCCGCTCGCGCCCCTCGTACACGACCGTCGAGACCAGTGCCACGACCTCCGACGGGCCGATGCCGTCCAGCAGCCCAGAGGCCAGCGCCTCGCCGATCAGGAGGTCCCCTTCGCCGTAGATCCGGGTGAGGGTGCGGCCCTTCGTCGTGAGCGTCCAGCCGTCGACGTAGCCGAGCGCTCGCAGGACCGACAGCACGCGGTCGAACTGACGGGCGAGCGTCTCGGTCCGTACGCGGATCCGGCGCTCGATGCCGCCGAGCCGCCGGTCCAGCTCGCTCGCCCGCGATGCCCACCGCTCGTGCTTCGCCCGTTCGGGACACTCCGCGCAGGGATGGTCGGCGGCCTTCGCCTCGAGCCTCGCCGCCTCCCGTTCGACCTTCGGGCTCGTCTCCCGATCGCGGCGGCGGGTCGACGGCGGGACGTCGATCGCGACGAGCTTGGCGGCGACGTCGCGCCGGAAGCGCGGGTTCCGGACGCTCCCGGAACGAGGGAGCGGGATCCGGGTGATCACGACGGGGGGCTCGTTGAAGTCGCGCGCGTTCAGACGGAAGAAGCGTCGGTCCTGCGTCAGGACCGTGGGCCGGCCGTCGCGGGACGAGACGACGACCACGAGCCCCCGCCGGCCGGCGCGCGGCGACCAGATCACGTCGCCGGGCTTCACGGCCCCGACGGCTTCGCGCAGCCGGTCGCGAAGGTCCTGGTCACGCGATCGCCGGTCCTGCTCCCGCAGCCGCCGAGCCTTCTCGATGAGCCCCCAGTACTCCTGGAAGTCCCCGAGGTGGCAGACCATGTTCTTCCGGTACCCCTCGAGGGCATCGAGGTCCTGCTGGCGTGAGCGCTCGAGCGCCACCACGCCGCGGTCGGCCAGGAACTGCGCGAAGGAGGAGTTCAGCAGGTGATGGGCCTGCTCCGGCGTGTAGTTGCGGACCAGGTTCACGGCCATGTTGTACGAGGGGCGGAACGAGGACGCGAGATCGTAGGTGCGGGTCGCCGCGAGACCGGCGACCCGTTCGAACGGCACCTGTCGCTGATACACGACCACGGCGTGACCGAGCTCGTCGATCCCTCGCCGTCCCGCCCGTCCCGTGAGCTGCGTGTACTCCCCTGGCGTGACCAGCTCGTGGCGCTCGCCCTGGAACTTCCACAGATCCTCGATCACGACGCTCTTCGCGGGCATGTTGATCCCCAGCGACAGCGTCTCGGTCGCGAAGACGACCTTGACGAGCCCCTCCTGGAAGAGCTCCTCGACCGTCTCCTTGAACAGCGGCAGCATCCCGGCGTGGTGCGCCGCGACCCCGGTCGTGAGCGACTCGAGGAACTCGGAGAACCCCAGGCTGATCAGGTCCTCCTCGTCGACCCAGGCGGCGCGGGACTCCGCGCGATGTCGGATCGTCTCGGACTCCTCGCGCGACGTGAGCCGGACGCCCGCGTCGCGGAGCCACCGGACACTGCGGTCGCACCCGGACCGGCTGAAGACGAAGTAGATCGCCGGCAGCATGCCCTCGCGGTCGAGGACCTCGACGACCTCCTCCCGCCTCGGGACGTAGACGCGGCGGTGGCCCTCGCGCGGCCGTGAGATCCGTTGATGCTGCGGAAGGCCGGAGCCGCGGCGGTAGTACGTCTTGGTCTTGAGCTCGTGCTGGTCGAGCGAGACGACGTAGGGGTTCGGCAGCAGGACCCCGTCCTGCTCGACGTGCATCGGGTGCAGCTGGGGGCCGACGAGGTAGTGGTGGTCCAGCGGCACGGGACGGCGTTCCTCGATCACGACCCTCGTGTCGCCGCGCAGCGTGGTGATCCAGTCGCCGAACTCCTCGGCGTTCGAGATCGTGGCCGAGAGCGCGATCACGCTCACCGACGGCGGGAGGTGGATCAGCACCTCCTCCCAGACAGCGCCGCGGTAGGGATCTTGGAGGTAGTGCACCTCGTCCATCACGACGTACAGCAGACCGGTCAGCGTCGAGGAGCGCTCGTAGAGCATGTTCCGGAGCACCTCGGTGGTCATCACGACGATCGGCGCCTCGCCGTTGATCGTGTTGTCACCGGTGAGGAGGCCGACCGATCCGGCGCCGTGCTTGGCGACGAGGTCGCCGAACTTCTGGTTCGAGAGCGCCTTCAACGGCGTCGTGTAGAAGACCTTGCCGCCCCGGTCGAGGGCGCGCTCGATCGCGAACTCCGCCACGACCGTCTTCCCCGAGCCGGTCGGGGCCGCGACGAGCGTGGACATCCCGCGATGGACGGCCTCGATCGCCTCCTGCTGGAACGGATCCAGCGCGAACGAGAACTGCTGCGCGAAGGCGTCGGGGGTGATCACCGGTATCGCCAGTCTACGGGCGGGCCCGCGCGCGTTTCCTACGGAGCGATGCCGACGAGGAGCCCGTCCAGCGCGGCGTCGAACGAGTCAGGGGCCTCCAGGTTCGAGAGGTGGCCGGCCGCCTCGATGCGGATCAGCTCGGCACCCTCGATCCCTTCCGCGGTGCCGGCCGTCACGTCCGGCGGGATCAGGCGGTCGGCCGTCCCCGTGATCACGACGGTCGGGACGTCGATCGTCGGGAGGTCGGGCACGGAGTCCGGACGCTCCGCCATGCCGAGCGCCGCGGCAGCCACCGCCTGTGGCGACTGATCGGCGATCATCGCGCGCACACGCGCCCGAAGCTCGTCCGGTGCGTCCTCCGATAACAGAGGCGGTGGCTCCTCGACCAGGAACCCGATCCCCTCGTTGCCGAGTCGCTCCGCGAGCCCGCGCCGCCCGGCAGCGCCCTCCGGCGTGTCGGGCTCGGCGCGGGTGTTCGCCAACGCCAGCGCAGCGACGCGGGGCCGGGCCGCGCGCCACAGCTCGAAGGCGACGTAGCCCCCCATCGAGAGCCCGCAGACGATCGCATCGTCGACGCCGGCCTCGTCCAGGGCCGTGACGCAGGCCGCAGCCGCGGCGGCCATCGTGAGGACCTCCGGTCCGGGGGTGCCGCCGAAGCCGGGCAGATGGGGGGCGACGATCGGGAGCCGCGCTCCGAAGGTCGTCAGCTGCGGTTCCCACATCCGCGCGTCCAGCGGGAACGCGTGGATCAGGAGGAGACCGGTCGTCACGCGCTCACCGTACGGCCTTGGCACCCGGACCGACCACCACGGGGAGCGCCGCGGGCACGATCTGGAAGATCGTGGGGAGCGGACCGATCCGTTCGCCGTCCCCGTAGACCTGGATCCGCCGGTTCGCCTCGATCTGGACCCGCCGGCCGGTGAGCATCCGGACCTTGGGATGCGACGTGTGGGAGCCGGTGAACACGCGCGGGAAGGAGCGGAGGAACCCCGACTTGGACATCGCCTCCACGAGGCACACGTCGAGGAGCCCGTCGTTCATCAGCGCGGCCGGCAGCACTTTCATCCCGCCGCCGGTCCAGCGGCCGTTGCCGACCTCGACGAGCATCGCGGCGAGGTCGAGGTGCTGGTCGTCGACCTGGATCGAGAAGGCGGCGGGCGAGAACCTGGACAGGGTCTTGAAGAGCGCCACCACGTAGGTGCCGGTCGCGCCGACGCGGATCGTCATCGCGTTCGCGGTCTCGTTGACCTCGGAGTCGAAGCCCGCGCTCGCGATGTTCACGATGTGACGGTGTTCCGCGCCGGTCGTCACCTCGATCACGTCGAGGTCGACCGTCTTGGGGTTCGCGAGCAGCTCGATCGCGGTCTGCAGCCTGCCCGCGCCGATCGCCTTGGCGAAGTCGTCGCCGGTACCCGACGGCAGCGCCGCGAGCGCCGTTCCGGTGCCGAGGAGGCCGTTGGCGGCGAGCGAGGCCGTGCCGTCCCCGCCCAACGCGGCGACGATCCGAGCGCCCCCCTCGGCGGCCTCGCGCGCGATCCGCTCGAGGTCGGGGCCGGACTCCGAAACGCGGATCTCGTGAGGCACGCGGAGCGCGTGGAGCCCGGTGGTGACCTCGCCGATCACCCGCCCCGCCCGGCCCCGTCCGGCGGTGGGGTTCGCCACCACCACGAGGTCGGGGCCGTCCCCCATCCGCTAGGAAACGGGCAGCGACGGTGCCTGGCGGATGCCGGCGCTCGACATCGCCTCGGTGTGCTCCTGGTAGAACCGCGCGATCGCGGTGTCGACTTCCGCGAGGAGGGCCTCGGCCCGCTCCAGCACCTCGGTGCGCTCCCGTTCCTCGAGGTCGCCGGCGACGACCCCCAGGAGCGCCGCCTGGCGGGTCAGCCCGATCGCCGTGACCAGCGAGTCCCTCGCGGCGAGGAACCGGAGCACGGCTGCTGCGTCGAACCCCTTGTCCCGGACCGTCTCGGTGAGATCGAAGCCCGCGACCCGGTCGGCCGCCTCCTTCGCATCCGCCGCCGCCGTCTGAAGCTCCGCGACGGCGTCCTCCGGCGGCTCCGCCTTGCGGAGCTGCCGCAGCGCCTCGCCGACCTGCGGGAGGATCACGGGGGGTCGTCCCTCCTCGAACGTGCCGATCGTCCCCACCTGCGCCCGCACGAGGCCGTTCCAGGCGGTGCCGGCCTGGCGTCGCCGGAGCGCCGCCACCGAGTCCTCCTCGTTCGCTCGCTCCGCGCGGAGCCCGTTCGTCAGCCAGATGCCGCCCCAGAAGACGAGCAGCCCGGCGATGAAGGCCGCGGTGAGCTGTACCCCCCTGCGGCGCGCGAACGGCACGGGAACCGGCACCGGTCCGCGTCGGGGCGCACGGATCGGCTGGCGGGTCCGCGTTCGTCCTTTTCCCTTGATCGCCATCGTCGTCCCTCAGCGCTTCATCAAACGGCTGACGATGATAGCTCCCTCGTAGAACAGGGTGAGAGGAACCAGCATGGCCAGCATCGAGATCGGGTCCGGGCTCGGCGTGATGACGGCGGCGAAGATCGCGAGGCCGAGGATCACGTAACGGCGGTGCTTCCGCATCGTGTCGCTCGACAGGACGCCGGCGGCGCTGAGGGAGATCAGCAGGATCGGGAACTCGAACCCGAGCCCGAAGGCGAGGATCGTGAAGATCACGAAGCCGACGTACTTGTCGACCGTGAGGAGTGGGTTGACGAAGTCGCCACCGACGCCGAGGAGGAATCCGAGCGCCTTCGGCAGCGTGAGGTAAGCGATCAGCCCACCCAGGAGGAAGAGCACGACGGACATCGCGACGAACGGGATCGCCCAGCGGCGCTCCCGGTCCGTGAGGCCCGGCACGATGAAGGCCCACAGCTGGTACAGCAGGATCGGAAGCGCGATCACGAGCGCGAGGAAGACGATCACCTTGACCGTGATCAGGAACCCGTCGATCGCGCTGAGGAACACGAGCAAGCAGCGTCCGGAGGCGAACGCGGCCTTGTCGGGGTTGTCGCGGAGGAAGTCACAATAGGGGGCCTGGATCAACCGCATCGCAGGCTCGTACAGGAAGAAGCCGACGATCGCGCCCACGGCGAGCGCCCACAGGCACATGATCAATCGGTGTCGCAGCTCCCGCAGGTGCTCGATCAGGGTCATCTGACCCGGTTGCTCCCCGACGGTCTTCCGGCGCCAGCGCGGGATCACCTTCATCGCTCGGTGTCCGGCTCCTCCGCATCGTCGGTCGCACCGGCGGGGGCGTCCGCCGTCGAGGCACCGTCCTCGACCAGACGGTCGGCCGGTGGGCCGGCGACCTCGGCGTCGGTCGGAACCGGCTCGCCGGTCTCGGACTCGGGCGCGGAGGCCGCCCGCTCCGTCGCCGCGGCCTCGCTTGCCGCGGTATCCGTCTCCGTCGCGACGGCCACCGGTTCCGTGGCCGCGGTCCTCGTCGCGGGAGTCTCCGTGGCCGCCGTCGAGGCGCCGCGGGTCGAGGGCGTCGCACCTCGCCGGCGCGTCGCCGCCTTGCTCGGTCCCGCCGCGCGCCCGCTCTTGCGTCCGAGCTCGCCCACGCCGGAGGACTTCGCGATGTCGCCGGTCGCCTTCTTGAAGTCCGTCGCCGCCTGACGCATCTCGTCGTCGACGCCCGCGGTCACCATGTCTCGGACCTCGTCTTGAACCTGCCGGAGCTGGCCGAGCGCGCGGCCCACCGATCGCGCGAGCTCGGGCAGCCGCTCAGGCCCCACCACGATCAGCGCCACGGCGAGGACGACCAGGAGCTCGAGGGGTCCTACGTTGAGCATCGGATCGGGGGACGTCCCCCGCGAAGCATCCTACCGGCGGGTCGTGCGAGGGACGGGACCGGGCGACGTCCGGGACGAGAACGTGGCCGCCGTGTCGGCGGCGCGCGCGGAGCCGGCGGCGATCTCGTCGGCGATCGGCGACAGCTCCCGTTGCAGCCTCGAAGCGGTCCGTCCGAGCAGCACGACCTGCCGCACGAGCGACGCGACGACGACGAGCACCGCGACGGTGGTGATGATCGCGACGATCAGCCAGACGGCGAGCCAGGCGGTCACGCCGGGATGCTAGCCGGAGCGGACTAGGACTCGCCGGCTCCGGAGAGGAATTCCTTGAGGTACCGCTCGTCCTCGAGGAGGAAATGGAACTCGATCACGTCGTCGGTCGTGAACGCCGGACCGGCCGGCGCGTGTTCCAGCGGCTCCACGGGCTCCTGGTCGAAGAGCGTGTCCGCCCCCTCGGCTCCGCCGCCGCCACCGCGGGGCTCGAGGTCCACCCCGGCGGAGACCAGCAGCGCCACGATCTTGCGGTCGGCCCGCTTCTCGACGGGGTCCTCGCAGCGTGGGCACGTGAAGCGGTAGCTCCCCTCCCGGCCGCTCTCGCGGACGGACAGGGAGATCGCCTCGGGGCCCATGTCGACCTCGCCGCATCGGGGGCACGTTGTCCGGATCGTGGTCATCTCAAGCCAGCTATCGGCCCGGTTCCGGCGTGCCTTGAGGGCCACGCGTCTCGACGGGGCTAGCCTCGGCTGACTAGGTCTTGTGGCCGTACCGCGCGAGCGTTTCGCGCGCGAGCTTCGTCACTTCCGCGCGGAGCTCCGCCGGCTCGAGGATCTCGG
The DNA here is from genome assembly GCA_035641735.1 of Actinomycetota bacterium. Lineage (GTDB taxonomy): Bacteria > Actinomycetota > UBA4738 > UBA4738 > HRBIN12 > JAJNBA01. Next base: position 16,054 of record DASQTT010000227.1, read on the forward strand.
CGTCGGGTCCGACGCGAAGCAGCAGTCGCGCCACCCATCCGAGCTGTCGCGCGGGAAGCGTCACGTCGACACCACCGTCGTCGAGCTCGTCGACGGCGGTGGTGGCGTAATACTCGGCCACCCAACGCGCGCCCGGTCGCAGGCGCAGCCGGACCGAGACGTCCTCTCCCGTCGGCGAGTAGAGGTCGCGACCGGCGCCGCGGAGACCACGAGGGGCGAACGCCTCCCCGGTTGGCTCGGCGCTCCTCACCCGGTCCGCGCGGAAGAGCCGCTCGGCGTCGGCGTCGACGTCCCAGGCGGCCACGTACCAGTGGCCCATCGCCGAGAAGACCTCCTCCGGGTCGATCTCGCGCCGGCTCCACTCGCCGGTCGAGATCGCGAAGTACTCGATCGAGAGCCGCTCGTGGGCGGTGGCGGCGTCGCGGAGGATGCGGAGATGTTCGGGAGCGCGGCCGCCCCGCGCGATCTCGATCCGACCCTCCGCCTCACCCAGCGTCTCCGGGCCGAGCGAGGCCCGGAGCTTCTCGAGCGCGTCGGCGAGCACGGGGGCATCCGGGACGCCGGGCGTCGCCAGGAGCTCCGTGCCGCGCAGGTAGATCGCGAGCGCCTCGCTCCTCGTGAGTTGCAGGGGCCGCGAGAAGTGGTCCGCCATCGAGATCCAGATCCGGTCGTCCTCGTCCACGTCGACGTCGATCAGATCGCCGGGACCGTACGGGGGGAGCCCGGACATGAAGAGCAGGTCGAGATCGCGCCGCAGCTGTGGCGCCGGTACGTCGAAGGCCGCGGCGACCTCTCCGAGCTCCGAGCCGGGATGTTGCACGAGGTAGGGAACGATCGCCAGCATCCGACCCAGCCGCTCGGCGGTCTTGGGCACGCTGCGCGTCCGCTCAGGCACCGACGATCTCCAGGCGGTGGATCACGACGTCGCGGAGCGACGCCGGCGAGCGGACGATCGCGTCGGGGCCGAACTCCAGGAGCATCGAGGCGAGGGCGTCCTCGTCGGCCATCGGGATCTCCATCACGATCCAGCCCTCCTCCGTCGGGCCGACCTGGACGGCCCCGGGGAACTCGGACGCCGCGAGCCACGCCCGCTCCGGCGAGAACTCCACCTCGGCTCGATCGTCGCCGGTCGCGACCCAGGGGCCCCGCTCGACGTGGTCGGCGGCGCGGAAGTCCTCTGGCGGTGCGGTCCCTTCCCCGGCGTCGGTCGGCTCGCCGCTCATCCGGGAGAGCCGGAACGCGCGGACGGCGCCGCGTTCACGATCGTGGCCCACGAGGTACCAGTGCCCGGCCCGGAACACCATCGCCCAAGCGTCGACGTCCCGCTCCCCCGCCTGGCCCTGGGAGGTGCGGTACGTGAACCGCACGCGCCGGCGACCCTGAGCGGCCTCGGCGGCCGCCTGCAGGAGATTGCTTCGGGCGTCCGACCCCGCGGCGAGCGGCCCGCCGGCCAGGCCGCCGAGGACCCCACCGTCGGCGCCGTAGAGGAGCTTCCTGGCGCCCGCCTCGGCCGCGGGGTCCCGCCCACCGCTCTGGGCCGCCACGAGCAGCGCGGCGAGTTCCCCCGGCTCGAACTCGATCTCCCGCAGGTAGTACTTCTCCTTGGGGATCACGTAGCCCTGCTCGGTCCCCCACGCGTCGACGTCCACCAGCTCGAGCGGAACACCGAACTCGCGGAGCACGTCCTTGTCGCGTTCGAACATCCGCTTGGCGCTCTCGGCATTGCTCTGACCGTAGGGATCGAGCACGCGGCGGATCTGCTCGAACGTGAGCGGGGTTGGCGTCTCCAGGAGGAGCGCGACGAGGTTCAGGAGCCGCTCGAGCGGCTCGATCCGATCCCCCTCCCCCATCGTTGCGGCATCATAGCCAGGCCGTGCGACCTCACCGGAAGCACCCGTGATCC
>DASQTT010000228.1:0-2484 GCA_035641735.1 Actinomycetota bacterium
CGTCGATCGTGTACGGGATCCTCGGGGTCGTCGTCTTCGCCGGCGCGTTGCAGGCGGTCACCGGGCCGGAGACGTCCGGGCTCAGCTACATCTCAGGAGGCCTCACCCTGGCGGTCCTCGTGATGCCGTTCATCATCATCATCACGATGGAGGCCTTGCGAGCGGTTCCGGGCGGGATCCGCGAGGCCGCGTACGGCGTCGGTGCCACCCGCTGGGAGGTCGTCCGGAGCCACGTGCTGCCCTACGCCGCCCCGGGCATCTTCACCGGCGCGATCCTCGCGCTCGCCCGGGCCTTCGGGGAAACGGCACCGCTACTGCTGGTCGGCGCCGTGACCGGGTATCTGAGCCCGGGCAGCTGGGGAGGGCTGGTCGAGACGCTGCAGGGTCCGTACACCTCCCTCCCGACGATCATCTTCACGTGGTCGCGGTATCCGGGAGAGGAGTGGACCCAGCTCGCGGCCGCGGCGATCGTCGTGCTCCTCGCGGTGATCCTGGTCGTGAACCTGGTGGCGATCATGCTGAGGAACCGGTATGAGCGGACGTGGTGAGACCGACGTGACCGGCGTGACGCGGGTCCCCGAGATGTCGGAGCCTGGGGCGGATGTCGAGGAGGTCGCCGCAAGGATGACGGTTCGACGTGGGTCGCCGGACGCGGAACCGGAGACCCGGGAGACGATCATCGAGGCACGCGACGTGTCCGTGTATTACGGGGCGTTCCGAGCCGTACGTGACATCTCGATCGCGATCGCGCGCAACGACATCACCGCGTTGATCGGTCCTTCGGGCTGCGGCAAGACGACGTTCCTCCGATGCCTCAACCGCATGAACGACCTGATCGAGGGCGCGCGCGTCGAGGGAACGATCCTGTACCACGACGTCGATCTCTACGACGACGAGGTCGATCCAGTGGAGGTTCGCCGGCGGATCGGGATGGTGTTCCAGAAGCCGAACCCGTTCCCGAAGTCGATCTACGACAACGTCGCGTTCGGGCCCAGGATCGCGGGATACCGGGGCGACATGGACGAGCTCGTCGAGGAGTCCCTGCAGCGCGCCGCCCTGTGGGACGAGGTGAAGAGCAAGCTTCGCGACTCCGCGATGGCCCTCTCGGGGGGGCAGCAGCAACGGCTGTGCATCGCTCGCGCGATCGCGACGAAGCCCGACGTGATCCTGATGGACGAGCCCTGCTCCGCCCTCGACCCGATCGCGACGGGCCGCATCGAGGACCTGATGCGAGACCTCGTCTCCGAGTACACGATCGTGATCGTGACGCACAACATGCAGCAGGCCGCGCGCGTCTCCGATCGGACCGCGTTCTTCACCGTCGACGTGTCGGAGGACGGGCATCGCACCGGGCACATCGTCGAGTTCGACCGCACCGAGACGATCTTCACGAACCCCTCCGATCCGCGAACGGAGGGCTACGTGACGGGGCGATTCGGATGACCCGCGAGCACTTCCACGAGCAGCTCGAGCACGTCGAACTCCAGCTCCTTTCGATGGGCGAGCTCGCCTGTACCGCGATCCAGCGATCGGTCGAGGCGTTGACCGGACAGGACGAGCCGAAGGCGATCCAGGTGATCGCCGACGACGACCCGATCGACGCCCTCTACCTCGAGATCGACCACGACGTTCTCCAGATGCTGGCCCTCCAGTCGCCGGTCGCCACGCAGCTTCGCCTGGTCTCGGCGATCCTGCACAGCTGTCTGCACCTCGAACGGATCGGCGACCAGGCGGTGAACATCGCGAAGCTCTTCCTCGCGACGAAGGATCTGCCACCGAGCCGAGCGCTCCTCCAGCAGCTCGAGGAGATGGGAACGCACGTCGTGGCGATGATCCGCACGGCGATGGAGGCCTTCCGCACGCGGGACCTGGAGCTGTGCCTGCGGTTGCCGACGCTGGACGATCCCGTGGACCGTCTGAACCGGGCGACCCATCTGGAGGCGCTGAAGCTCGCCGACGACGCCGGCTCGCTGGAATGGGGGCTGCACATGAACCTGGCGGCTCGCGCGCTCGAGCGGGTCGGTGACAACGCGGTCGACATCGGCGAGCAGGTGGCGTTCCTGATCACGGGGGAGTACCGGGAGTTCACGGACGCCTCCCACGACGTGCCCGAGCCGGAGTACCGCCCGTGAGCGACGCAGCCACGATCCTGCTCGTCGAGGACGAGGAGTCGCTCGCCGACACCGTCCGGTACAACCTGGAGCGCGAGGGGTTCCGGGTCTCGGTCGCGACCGACGGTCGCCGAGCGCTCGAACGGCTGCGGACCGACGACCCCTCGCTCGTGATCCTGGACCTGATGCTCCCCGAGATCTCCGGCCTCGACGTGTGTCGGCGGATCCGGGAGGTCTCGCACGTCCCGATCGTGATGCTCACCGCGAAGGACTCCGAGGCGGACAAGGTCACGGGCCTCGAGCTCGGAGCCGACGACTACCTGACGAAGCCGTTCTCGGTCCGCGAGCTCGTCGCACGCGTCCGTGCGCAGCT
>DASQTT010000229.1:0-3421 GCA_035641735.1 Actinomycetota bacterium
GCCTGCCCGACGCTCACGAAGGGTCGGTTCGCGTACGACTTCGGCGACACCGGCGAGATGACGCCGCTGGTGCCGATGTACACCCTGGGACACACGTTCGTGCCGGCTCCGGTACATGCGGGGGGACTGCGGTACCACGGAGACGCCCCGTCGCTCTCGCTCCTCGTCAAGCACGGTCACATGGAGGCCGTCGCGTTCTCGCAGAACGCGGTGTTCGACGCCGCCGTGCAGTTCGCGCACACGGAGGGGATCGTGCCGGCGCCCGAGTCGGCGCACGCCGTGCGCGGTGCGATCGACGAGGCGATCGCCGCCGGCGAGGCCGGTGAGGAGCGAGTGATCCTCCTCGGCCTATCGGGGCACGGTGCGTTCGACATGCAGGCCTACGACGACTACCTGAACGGCCGGCTGCCGGAGGTGGAGTTCCGGGACGAGGAGCTCGAGCGCGCGATGGCGCGCGTGCCGGACGTCCCGGTGCCGGACTAGAGCTCCGTCTCGAACGTGCGCGGAGCCAGGCCGAACTCCTCCGCCGCGGTTTCCGCGATCTCGCGGGCCAGGATCGTGTAGCCGATCGCGTTGAAGTGGAGCCCGTCACCCTCGCGGATCAGGATGAACCGGTTGCCCTCACGGAGGTACGCCGTGTACCCGCCGGTCCGCGGGGAGCGGAACCGTTCCCAGGCGTCGAAGTACGCCACGTTGGGGCTGATGCCGGCCGCGAGCTCGTAGATCGCGTTCATCCCCTGCGAGTGCTCCTCCCAATCGCCTCGCGACGACATCGGGAGACCAGCCCACACGACCTTCGCGCCGCGGGACGTCGCGATCCGCATCAGCTGGAGCACCCGATCGCGGTAGGCGGCGGGCCAGTCGGGCGTGCCGAGCTGCGCGAGCGACTGGCCGGACACCGTCTGGATCGATTGATGGTCGTTCTCGCCGAGCATCACGACGACGAGGTCGGGATCGAACGCGTCGACGATGCGCCGCATCGCGAGCGGCCAGTTGAAGTAGTCGGGCCGCGCGAGCCCGGTGGAGATCCTCCCTTGGCGCGAGACGCGCACGAGCCGTGGCCGGAAGACCCGCTCCGCGAAGTACCCGAGTCCGGCGGCGAGGGAGTCGCCGACGACGACGACGCGAAGGCGTCTGGTGGTGGTCGGGACTCGGATCGGCTCGCCCACCTGGGACGGCCCGTTGCCCGGCCCCGGACCGGGATCGTTCGGGTCGGTCGGGACGACCGGCAGGTCGTCGGGAGGCGGCACGAACGGACCTCCCTCCCGCGGCGCTCGGCCCACCGCCCGTTCGATCGTCTCGGCGAGCGCGTCGATCCGGAAGAGCTCGCTCACGGCGGCGATCGGGGTGAGGACCACGAGTGACACCGTGCGGCGAACGCCGAGCGGAGAAGCTTCGGCGGCGCGCTTCATCGCGGGCGCGTACATCAAGGTCCAGGCGAGCAGCGTCACCATGATCACGACCAGGCCCCGGCCGGCCGGCATCAGGCGGCGTCCGTAGAGGGATCGCCCGGGCGCGGGGCCCGCGGCGAAGCGGTCGGCTGAGCGTCGCTGGATCGCCGCCTCCTTCATCAGAACTGGAAGTAGATGAAGGGTGCCACGCCTGACGGGCCGAGGATCACGATCACCAGCATCGCGAGCGACAGGACCAGACCGAGCGGGACCGGTTTCAGCCGCGAGAGGCCGGCCTGGAGCCAGAGTCCCATCCCCCGAGGCCAGTACTGGAGCCCCAACATCCCGAGCACCGTGACCATGACCAACGGGGTGAGGAACTCGGTCGGGGTCGTCCACCCGGTCACCAGGCGCCCGAGCAGGGACAGGCCGATCTCGACCGAGTCCGCCCGGAAGAACACCCAGCCCACGCACACCAGGGCGAACGTCGCGGCCCGCTGCCCGGCCACCCGGACCCACGTCTCCTCCACGTCCCCTCGCTGCCTGGCCCGGACGTGATGGGCCACGAGCAGCGCGCCGTGGAAGCCACCCCACAGCACGAACGTCCAGGCGGCGCCGTGCCACAGGCCGCCGAGCACCATCGTGATCGCGATGTTCACGGCGGTCCGCCGATCATCCACCCGGTTGCCCCCCAGCGGGATGTAGACGTAGTCGCGAAGCCAGCGAGAGAGCGTCATGTGCCACCGCCGCCAGAAGTCCTGGATCGAGCGGGCCGCGTAGGGCCGATCGAAGTTCTGGGGGAAGCGGAAGCCCAGCAGCTTCGCCACCCCGATCGCGATGTCGGTGTAGCCGCTGAAGTCGGCGTAGATCACGATCGCGTAGCCGAGGATCCCGAACAGGGCGTCAGCCGCGCTCCGCCGCGCCGGATCGCCGAAGACCGGGTCGACGATCTGTGCCGCGAGATAGCTGGACACGACGACCTTCTTGAAGAGGCCTCCCAGGATCAGCCACGCCGCCCCGGCCACGTCCACGTGCCGTTCGTCCCGCCGTTCGTCCAGCTGCGGGATCAGCTCGGCCGGCCGCACGATCGGACCCGCGACGAGATGCGGGAAGAACGAGAGGTACAGGAACGTGTCCGTCCAGCTCGCGACCGGGAAGTCGCCGCGGAAGACGTCGACGACGTAGGAGATCGCCATGAACGTGAAGAACGAGATCCCGACGGGCAGGACGACCTGGATCAGCGGAAGCGAGGCCTCGATCCCCAGCGACGTCAGCGTGTTCGTGATCGAGACCGCGAAGAACGCGTAGTACTTGAAGAACGCGAGCGGCGCAAGCAACGCGACCACCGCGAGGGCGTTCGCCACGAGCCGACCACGCTCGGTCCGCGCGCGCGCCACGACGATCGCGCCCAGCTGTGCGATCACGCTCACGCCCGCCAGCAGGAAGATGAACCGCCAGTCCCACCAGGCATAGAAGACGTAGCTGGCGGCGATCATGAACAGCTTCCACGGTTGCGCGAGATGGTTCAGCAACCAATGCCCGAGGAAGACCAGCACGAAGAAGATCGCGAAGTCCACGGTGGGGAAGAGCATCGGGGAGCGATGCTAGCCCAGGGTGTCCGGCAGAGCTCCGATCCGGCGCTCGAGGAACGCGCGCTCGCGCGCGTTCGTGGCGAGGTCACGCGCTCGCGCGTAGGCGGCGCCTGCCTCCGCGGAGCGACCGAGCCTCCGGAGCAGGTCGGCCCTGGCGGCGTGGAAGAGGTGGTAGCCGTCGAGCTCGGCCTCGAGCGGATCGACGATCGCCAAACCGGCGGCCGGTCCGTCGGCCATCGCGACGGCGACGCCGCGATTGAGATGGATCACCGGCGTCGGCTCGATCCGCGCGAGCACCGCGTACAGCGAAGCGATCTGCGGCCAGTCGGTGTCCTCGGGCCGCGGCGCTCGGTCGTGCAGCGCCGCGATCGCCGCCTGTACCTGGTAGGGCCCGGCCGCTCCGAGCGCCGCGGCCCGGTCCAGGGTCGCCAGGCCCTC
>DASQTT010000230.1:0-8832 GCA_035641735.1 Actinomycetota bacterium
CCCGCCGCGGCTCCGACCTCGAGACCCGCGTGACGCTCTCCTTCGAGGACGCCATGAACGGCACGACCGTGCCCGTGACGATCGAAGGGCCCGCGGTCTGCAGCCGGTGCCACGGATCGGGGTCGGAGCCGGGGACGCAACCCGCGACGTGCCCCACGTGCGGAGGCCGCGGGGAGGTCGCCGAGAACCAGGGATTCTTCTCGATGACGCGGACGTGCCCGCAGTGCGGCGGATCGGGGCGCCTCATCGAGACGCCCTGCACGAAGTGCGGTGGCACCGGCACGGAGCAGCGCAAGCGGACCCTGCGGGTGCGGATCCAGCCGGGCGTCCGCGACGGAACCCGGATCCGCGTCGCGGGCAAGGGCGAGCCGGGGCTCGGCGGCGGTCCGCCCGGGGACCTCTTCGTCCGGGTCGCCGTCTCGTCGCATCGGCTGTTCGGGAGGCGGGGCGACGACCTCACGGTTGAGCTTCCGGTGAGCTTCCCGGAGGCGGCGCTCGGCGCCCAGGTCGAGGTGCCGACGCTCGACGGCCCCGTCACGCTGAAGATCCCGGCCGGGACGCCCAGCGGCAAGACGTTCCGGGTCCGCGGGCGGGGAGCGCCGCGGAAGGGCGGGCAGGGGGACCTGCTGGTGAAGGTCAAGGTGGACGTGCCGGAGAAGCTCTCGCGAGACGAGCGGGAGCTGGTGAAGCAGTTGCGTGAGGCGTCGAAGGAGTCGCCCCGCAAGTCGCTGGGCGTGAGCTGAAGGTGGTGACCGATGGGCGAACGTGAGGATCGACGCGGGGCGCGGTCCGGCGACCGCGGCGCCCGCCGCGCCGTGTACATCATCAGCGTCGCCGCCGAGCTCGCGGGCGTGCACCCGCAGACGCTCCGGATCTACGAGCAGAAGGGCCTGGTGCGGCCCCATCGCACGCGCGGCAACACGCGGCGCTATTCGGAGGAGGACATCGATCGCCTCCGTCGGGTGCAAGCGCTCACGCAGGGCGGTGTGAACCTCGCCGGCGTGAAACGGATCATCGAGCTCGAAGAGGAGCTGGAGCGACTGTCCGAGCGCGTGCGCGAGCTCACGCAGCAGCTCGAGGAGCGCGCGATCCCGATGCCGGGGAGCCGCGTGAGCGTCCAGATCGTGCCGGTCGAGAGCTTGATGCCGCCGCCGTGGGACGGCGCCCGATGAGCGCCCAGGTCTCCCTGCGGCCGCTCCACGAGCGCGACCTCGGCGATCTGTGGAAGGCGAGGGTCGACTCGGACGCGCCGTGGAGCGATACGAGTGACGCCGCCAGGCACAAGCTGCGCGACCGGATCGCGGCGAGCGGTCGGCTCGCGCAGGGCGAGCTCCTGCTGGGGATCGTCTCGGAGGGCCGACTCGCCGGTGAGATCCAGGCGAGGCAGCCCGAGATGGGGCTCCCGCCGGGCGTCTTCGAGATCGGGATCGAAGTCCACGACCCGACGGCCCGGGGCGGTGGCATCGGCCGCCGGGCGCTCGCCCTGTTCCTCGAGCATCTCTTCCTCGAGGAACGGGCCCATCGCGTGCAGCTCACGACGGACGTCGAGAACGCGGCGATGCGCCGGGTCGCCGAACGTCTGGGCTTCCGGCTGGAGGGCACGCTCCGAGGCTTCATGCCGTCGCCGGACGGACCGCGCGACTACCTGATGTACGCGATGACCAAGGGGGACTTCGAGGAAGCGAGGGGACGTTGGAACTCGACCGGTTGACGATCAAGTCGCAGGCGGCGTTGCAGGAGGCGCACCAACAGGCGACGGCCCGCCACCATCAGCAGATCGAGCCGGAGCACGTCCTCTACGCGCTGCTCACCGACCCCGAGGGTGTGGTGTTCCCCCTCCTGCATCAGCTGGGCGTCGTCCCCAAGCAGCTCCGGGACGAGGTGGACGAGCGGCTCGATGCCAAGCCGAAGGTCTACGCGGAGGGCGTTCAGGTCGGCCTGGCGCCGTCGACGGCCCGGCTGCTGGAGGCGGCCGGCCGCGAGGCCGAGCAGCTGACCGACGAATACATCTCCACCGAGCACGTGCTCCTGGCGATGCTGCAAGGGGACGGCTCGGTCCAACGGCTCCTCTCGGAGAGCGGCATCACGCGTGACGCGGTTCTCCAAGCCCTTGCGGCCGTTCGTGGCAGCCACCGCGTGACCTCCCAGTCGCCGGAGGAGACCTATCAGGCGCTCGAACGGTTCGGGCGCGATCTCACGGAGTCGGCCAGGCAAGGCAAGCTCGATCCGGTGATCGGGCGGGACGAGGAGATCCGCCGCGTGATCCAGGTCCTGTCGCGGCGCACGAAGAACAACCCGGTCCTGATCGGCGAGCCCGGCGTGGGCAAGACCGCGATCGTGGAAGGCCTCGCGCAACGGATCGTCGACGGCGACGTGCCGGAGTCGCTCAAGAACAAGCGACTGATCGCGCTGGACATCGGGGCGATGGTCGCCGGCGCGAAGTATCGAGGCGAGTTCGAAGAACGACTGAAGGCCGTCCTCAAGGAGATCGCCGACTCCCAGGGCGAGATCATCACGTTCATCGACGAGCTCCACACGATCGTCGGGGCCGGTGGCGCCGAGGGCGCCGTCGACGCGGGGAACCTGCTCAAACCGATGTTGGCTCGCGGCGAGCTCCGGTTGATCGGTGCCACGACTCTCGACGAGTACCGCAAGCACATCGAGAAGGACGCGGCGCTCGAGCGCCGGTTCCAGCCCGTCCTGGTCGAGGAGCCGTCGGTCGAGGACGCGATCGCGATCCTGCGCGGTCTGAAGGAGCGCTACGAGGTGCACCACGGCGTCCGGATCCAGGACCCCGCGCTCGTCGCGGCCGCCGTCCTGTCGGACCGGTACGTGACCGGCCGGTTCCTCCCGGACAAGGCGATCGACCTGATCGACGAGTCGGCGTCTCGCCTCCGGATCGAGATCGACTCCGTCCCGATCGAGATCGACGAGGTCGAGCGCCGGATCCGCCAGCTCGAGATCGAGCGCGCCGCGCTCCAGAAGGAGTCCGACCCCGTTTCGATCGAGCGGCTCGAGAAGCTCGAGCGGGAGCTGGCCGACCAGCAGGAGCGCGCGCGGGGGATGCGCGGGCACTGGCAGCAGGAGAAGGAGGAGATCGACCGGATCCGTCAGCTCAAGGCTCGGCTCGAAGAGGCTCGCGCCGAATCGGAGCGGGCCGAGCGGGAAGGGGACCTCGAGCGGGCGGCCGAGCTTCGGTTCGGACGGATCGTCGAGCTGGAACGGCAGCTGGACGAGGAGAACAAGCGCCTCCAGGAGATCCAGGCCGACCAGAAGATGCTGAACGAGGAGGTCGCCGAGGAGGACGTCGCCGCCGTCGTGTCGAAGTGGACCGGGATCCCGGTGTCCCGGCTGATGGAAGGCGAGATGCAGAAGCTGATCCATCTGGAGGAGGCGCTCCACGACCGGGTGGTCGGGCAGGACACCGCCGTCACGGCAGTCGCGAACGCGATCCGCCGTGCCCGCGCCGGACTGCAGGATCCGAACCGGCCGATCGGTTCGTTCCTGTTCCTGGGACCGACCGGTGTGGGGAAGACCGAGCTCGCGCGCGCGCTGGCCGAGTTCCTCTTCGACGACGAGCGGGCGATGATCCGGATCGACATGAGCGAGTACCAGGAGCGCCACACCGTGTCCCGCCTGGTCGGCGCTCCGCCCGGCTACGTCGGGTTCGACGAGGGCGGCCAGCTGACCGAGGTGGTGCGCCGACGCCCCTACTCCGTCGTCCTGCTCGACGAGATCGAGAAGGCGCACACGGACGTCTTCAACGTCCTGCTCCAGGTGCTCGACGACGGCCGGCTCACTGACGGCCAAGGGCGCACCGTGGACTTCCGGAACACGATCGTGATCATGACGTCCAACCTCGGCGCCGCCCTGTTCCAGGACGCGTCTCTCTCGCCGGAACACCGCCGGGAACGGGTGATGACCGAGGTACACGCGCACTTCCGGCCCGAGTTCATCAACCGGATCGACGAGGTCGTCGTGTTCGACGCGCTCACCCGAGACGACATCGTGAGGATCGTGGAGATCCAGCTCCGCGGGCTGGAGCAGCGGCTGGTGGACCGGAAGCTCGGCCTGAAGCTCACGGAAGCGGCGAAGACCTATCTGGCGAACGCCGGCTACGACCCGAACTTCGGCGCGCGCCCGCTGAGGCGGCTGATCCAGCGGGAGATCCAGGATCCGCTGGCCTTGATGCTGCTCTCGGGCGAGGTGCACGAGGGGGATGGCCTCGTGGTCGACGCCGGCGACGGCGGCCTGGTGATCCGCGTCGAGGAACCCGCCCCTTCGCCGTAGCGCCAGACCGGGCGTTGGCTTGGCCGAGCGACCTCCACCGTCGATACTTCGCTCGTGGGCGAGGGAACCTTCCTGCTGCTCTTCTTCCTGTTCGGCGCGATCGCGGTCGGCGTGGCCGTGCTCGCCCACCAGGCGAAGGTGCGACGCTTGCACGAGCTCGGGACCGTCGCGCGGAACCAGGGGCTCGACTTCTCGATCTCGGATCCGTTCGACTCGCTGAGCGAGCCCTTCGCCTTGCTGAGCCGGGGGGACGGCCGCGGCGTCGAGAACGTGATGTGGGGCTTCTGGCACGACCTCGAGGTCCGGGCCTTCGACTACTGGTACTACGAGGAGTCGACCGACTCGAACGGGCGCAGCTCGAGGACGTACCATCGCTTCGACTGCGTCGTGGCGCTCGTGGACGCGAGGTGCCCTCGGCTCGAGATCGGCGAGGAGAACGTCCTCACCCGGCTGGCCGACGCGTTCGCCCTCGGCGACATCGAGTTCGAGTCGGAGGAGTTCAACCGCCGCTTCAACGTCAAGGGCGCCGACCGGCGGTTCGCGACGGCATTCTGCGACGCGCGGATGATGGAGTGGCTCCTCCGCCACGGCGACGGGTACGCCTTCGAGGTGGTCGGCGACCGGCTCCTCTGCTGGACCCGTCGCGTGAGCCCGCCGGAGATCGTGCACCTCCTGGGGACGGCCAAGGCCTTCCGCGAGCAGATCCCTCGCGTCGTGAGCTCGCTGTACCCGAACGGGTAGGCTTCGGGCGACACCAGACGGAAGGAACCACGGTGGAAGTTCTCTGGATCGTCTTGGGGCTCGTCGTGCTGGCCGTGGTGGCCGGCATCGTCTCCTACAACCGGTTCGTCACGCAGAAGAACCTGATCCGGGACGCCTGGGCCAACATCGACACCGAGCTCCGGCGCCGCTACGACCTGATCCCGAACCTGGTCGAGACGGTGAAGGGCTACGCGGCGCACGAGCGCGAGGTCCTCGAGAACGTCACGCGGGCGCGGGCCGCCGCGACCGGTGCCACCGGCTCCCCGGCCGAGCAGGCTGCGGCGGAGGGGCCGTTCGTCGCCGCGCTCCGGCAGCTGTTCGCCGTGGTCGAGAACTACCCCGAGCTGAAGGCGAACCAGAACTTCCTGGCGCTCCAGGCCGAGCTGTCGAACACTGAGGACCGGCTCCAGACCTCTCGCCGCTTCTACAACGCGAACGTCCGCGACTACAACCAGCGGGTCCAGGCCTTCCCGTCGAACGTGGTCGCAGGCATGTTCAACTTCGAGGAGGAGGAGTTCTTCGAGGTCGACGAGGCGCTCCGAGGCGACGAGGGCGTGCCGCGGGTCAGCTTCGAGCCCGGTGCGCCGGGTGTGTCGTTCGGAACGCCGCCCGAGACGGCCAGTGCCCCACCCGCGACGCCGCCGGCTCCGCCGCCGCCGCCCCAGCCGCCTTCCCAAGGTCCCAGCGGCTAGGCGAGCGATCAGCTGATCGCGGGGATCCGCTCCGTGTCGGCGCCCGGCCCGGGCTCGCCGTATCCGTCCAGACCTGTCTTCCGGACGTCGCGACTGAGCACGAACAACACGCCCGCCCACACGACCGCGATCCCGCCCATGATCGCGACGGTCGTCCGCGGTCCGATCGCGTCGGCGACCGCCGACGCCGCGACCGCCGAGAGGGACAGCGACAGCGTCACCAGCATGTAGTCGAAGCCGAAGATCCGGCCTCGGATCCGGTCGGGGACGAGGACCTGGAGCCCGTAGGTGGAGAGCATCCACTGGGAGCCGCCGCCGAGATGGGCCACGCCGATCGTCACCGCCGCGATCGCGATCGTCGGCGCGAGGCCGAGCGCGAGGTAGCCGAGTCCGAAGACCGCGAGGGACAGGCCGATCGCGGGGAACAGCCGCCGATGGCCGGCGCCGGCGATCCGGTGGCCGAGGAAGGGCCCGATCAGCGCGCCGATGCCGCGAGAGGCCATCAGGAGTCCGAAGCCGATGCTGCCGGCGTCGAACACGTCCAGGGCCATCACCGGGATCAGCGCCAGGAGGCCGGCGGCCGCCCCGAAGCCGAACTTCACGATCAACAGGGAGAGGACGCGACGGTCGCGCCGCGCGAAGCGCCACGTCTCCTGCGTCGCCTCGACGAGGCCGGGATGCTCGGTCGGGCGCGGGGTGGCTTCCGAGAACCGGCGGCGGATCGAGGCGAGCAGCCCGGCCGAGACGACGAACGAGCCGGCGTTCACGAGGAACGCGGTGTCGGCGCCGAGCTTCGCGCTGACCAGGCCGCCCAGCCCGGCACCGACCGCGAGCATCGTGCCCCAGAGCGAGCCGTTCAGCGCGTTCGCGGCCGGCAGGTCCGGCGCATCCACGAGGTTCGGTGTGGCCGCGGAGAGCGCGGGATCGAACAGGGCGGCGAACACGGCCAGGAGCGGGAGGAGGACGTAGGCGAGCCACAGGGAATCCGGTCCGACGAGCAGGAACGCGACGCAGATCACGGCGCGCGCGAGATCGCAGACGATCATCAGCTTCCGGCGGTCGAGCCGGTCGGCCAGGATCCCTCCGATCGGCGACGCCAGGAAGAAGCCGAACTCCTGCGCCAGGATCGCCAGCCCGACGTAGAGGGCCTTGCCCGACGCCACGAAGATCAGGCTGTTGATCGCCACCCACAGGAACCAATCGCCGCCGAGCGAGATCACCGACGCGAGGTAGAGCGCCCGGAAGTCTCGGTTGCGCCGCAGCAACGAGACCCCGGCGACGAAGCCCGCGGACGTCGCGGTTCGGCTCGGGGGTTGGTCCTCCACGATCGAGGGGAAAGACTACAGACGACCCTGGATCAGGAGGACGGACCGTGCTCGACTCGATCACGTGGTTCCGGCAGTCGGCGCTCCGGTGGACCGACGGCGAGCGAACCGTGTACTTCGACCCATGGGGGACCCGGCCGGAGGACGCGCCCGCCGACGTGATCCTGCTCACCCACGCGCACGACGATCACTACCAGCCCGCCGAGATCGAGCGGCTCGCCGCGACCGGCGCGAAGATCGCGGCGCCGGCGGACGTGGCGGCGGAGCTCTCGGGTGACGTGACCCCGGTGGCGCCCGCAGAGTCGCACGACCTGGCGGGGGTGCGGTTCACGACCGTCCCGGCCTACAACACCCGGCAGGAGGCGCTCGACTTCCACCCGAAGGCCAAGCGCTGGGTCGGGTACGTCGTGGAGCTCGGCGGCACCAGCTACTACCACGCCGGGGACACCGACCACGCGCCCGAGCTCGACGAGGTCCGCGCGGACGTCGCCTTCCTCCCCGTGGGAGGTCACTTCACGATGGACGTCGAGGCCGCGGCCGGGCTCGCACGGACGCTCTCGCCGAACGTCGCGGTCCCGATGCACTTCGGCTTCATCGTCGGAACCTCCTCGGACGGTGAGCGCTTCCGCGAGGCCGCCGACCCGGTGACGGTGGAGGTCCTGACGCCTAGGGATCCGTTCGAGCGATCCTGAGCTAGGGCTGGACGATCGGTCCGACCAAGAGCCCGGACAGCAGGAACGAGATCGGCAGGACGAAGAGGATCCCGACGAACACCGCGATCCGGCGATTGGACGCCACGAGGTAGTCGTCCAGCCGGATCACGGACCGCTTCACGGGCTGGTACCAGAAGGCGAGGATCGCCAGTGAGACGATCGTGACGCCGATCGCCTCGGCCAGGACGATCTGGGCGGCGGCCGGGTTCCGCTGGAGCATCGCGACGACGAGCGTGTCCGCCAGCGTCGTGATGTTCGCCCCCATGATGTACGGCAGTGCCTCGTCGCGACGCACGTACCCCTTGACCGCGAGCGGGATCAGCACGGTCAAGGCGACCGACACCGACAGGGTGAGCGTCGCGACGACACAGCCGAGGGCGAACATCGTCCAGGGCCGCTTCAGCCACGACGCTCGCTTCGCCGCCGTGGAGTCGCCGCTCACCTGCGGCAGGACGAAGTCCAAGAGCTTGAACGAGCCCAAGATCACGAGCAATCCGGCCAGGAACAGCAACGCGTCCGGCACGGCTGCGTCGATCGCGTCCACGACGGGTCCCCAGACGACCGAGAGCGCCGCCTCGAGCTCCGCGGACGCGTGCAGGTTCAGCCCGTCCAGGAGCCCGCTCCGGATGATCCCGTACCCGATCATCATCCCGGGGAGGTAGACGAGCGCCGTCATCGTGAGCGCCTGGATCCCCATGCCGATCGGCTCCGTTCGGTTCGGAGCGTTCCGGTTCCGGGCCGCGTAGATGAACCCGGTGAGGAGCACGATGAACGAGGCGCCGAGCCGCGATCCGGACAGCATCGTGAAGGTTTGGAGCTTCGTGAGCGTCCCGGCGCCGAACAGGCTGATCGCGGTCGCGGCGACCGGCGAGCCGGACAGGACGAAGTAGGCACCGAGCCAGCCGAAGCCGAGGGTCGAGATGCCGTTCGCGAAGGGGAACTGGCCCTGGATCTCCGGACCGATCGCCGCGGCGCCCGTCTTCATGATCTGGACCGCGAGGATGAACAGGTACATCGCCGGGAGGAAGAGCAGGAGCTTCCGGACGACGT
>DASQTT010000231.1:0-10836 GCA_035641735.1 Actinomycetota bacterium
GCGCCGCAGGTGACGATGGACGACGGCGCCGACATGGTGAGCGTCCTACACAAGCAGCGGGTCGACCAAATCGCCGAGGTGCTGGGCGGCACGGAGGAGACGACGACCGGAGTGATCCGCCTCCGAGCGATGAGCTCCGACGGCGCGCTGCGGTACCCGATCGTGAGCGTGAACGACGCGAAGACGAAGCGCCTCTTCGACAACCGGTTCGGCACGGGACAGTCCACGATCGACGCGATCATGCGAGCGACGAACCGGCTCCTGGCCGGTCGGACCTTCGTCGTCTGCGGCTACGGGATGTGCGGTCGGGGCGTGGCCTCGCGTGCGCGCGGCCTCGGCGCGAACGTGGTCGTCGTCGAGGTGAACCCCACGGCGGCGCTCGAGGCGCTGATGGAGGGCTTCCGCGTGATGCCGCTGCTGGAGGCGGCCCGCGTGGGCGACGTCTTCGTGACGGTGACCGGGGACAAGGGCGTGATCCGCGCCGAGCACTTGGAGCGGATGAAGGACGGCGCGATCCTCGCGAACGCCGGGCACTTCGACGTGGAGATCGACAAGGCGGCGCTCGCGACCCTGTCGGAGGGACGCGTTCGCGCGATCCGCGACTCCGTCGAGGAGCACACCCTGGCCGACGGCCGCCGCCTTCACCTGCTCGGTGAGGGGCGTCTCGTCAACCTCGCGGCCGCGGAGGGTCACCCGGCCGCCGTGATGGACATGTCCTTCGCGAACCAGGCGCTCTCCGTCGAGTGGCTCGTGAAGCACCACGGATCGCTCGAGCCTCGGGTCTATCCCGTCCCGGCGGAGATCGACGAAGAGGTCGCCCGCCTGAAGCTCATCGGTATGGGTGCCGAGATCGACGAGCTGACGCCGGAGCAGGAGTCGTACCTGCGCAGCTGGGAGGAGGGCACGTAACCCTGGACGTCGTCCGGATCCGAGCCCACTTCGAGCGCTTCCCGGTCTCGTTGAAGGGAGCGCTCGTGATGCGCGGGGCCGACGGGAACCCACACCAGGTCAAGCTGGGGGCGACGCGCGTAGTCGAGCTGGGCGGGCGAGGCACCGCCCCGATGGGCATGGCGCCCGCGACGCTCGACGTGGCGCCGAACCGCGACCTCTTCGTCCCGTTCGAGTTCCCGGTCGCGGAGCTCGAGCCGGGGTGGTACGCGATCGAGTGCGAGGTCGCGGTCGACGGTTCGCCGGCGACCGTCCGTCCAGGGAACCGCTTCGCCGTGCCGTGGCCGCGCGGATCCACGCGTCGCGATCAGGTGAGCGTGGGGAGATCGGTGCTGGTGGGGGGCGACGAGGTGCGCGTCGAGCGGCTCGAGTGCGCCAGCGATTCGATCAGGGTCGCGTACGCGGGCGGCGAGGCCTCGGTCTCGCTGACGGCGGACGGCGCGCGCCTGCCCGTGCTGGACTCGACGTTCGATGCCGATACGAGCACGGGCGTCGTCACGGCGTATCCGGTCCTGAAGACCCAGCACCGAGTGGCCCTGTCGATCAAGGGGGCCGAAGAGCCGGTCGAGATCTATCTTCCCTGAACCTGTCGGCAGGGCGGCCTACCGTGGCCGCGTGATCGGTCGTGCGTTCGATGTCCTGTTCCCCCGTACCTGCGCCGGCTGCGCCCGAGGCGCATGGCCGTTCTGCGCGGGATGCGCCGCGGAGCTCGAAGCGCTCGCACCACCCTGGTGCCGCCGGTGCGGACGTCCGGCCCCCAGCGACGTCGACGCGTGTGCCGATTGCCCGCCCGCCCCGATCACTTCCGCGCGGGCGGCGTTCGCGTACCGCGGTCCGGCCAGGTCGGCGGTCCGTCGCTTGAAATTCTCCGGGTGGCGGGGCGTGGGCGAGGCGCTGGCGGGCGCGCTCGTCGCGCTCGGCCCGCCCGAGGCCAACGCCGTCACGTGGGTGCCCCTCGCCCCCCGGCGGCGGGCCGAGCGCGGGTTCGACCAGGCGCAGGTCCTGGCCCGGGCGCTCGCGCGCAGGCTCGATCTCCCGTCCGCGGCGTACGTCCGCCGCCGCGATGCCGTCGGGACGCAGGCTCGCCGCTCGCGTGAGGAGCGGTTCGCAGCGATGGCCGGAGCGTTCGCTCCGATCCGGCGCCGACCCTCGCCGCAGACGATCCTTCTGGTGGACGACGTGCTGACCACCGGGGCGACCGCCGCCGCGTGCGCGGCGGCGCTCGCCGACGCCGGCGCGAGCACGATCCACCTCCTCACGGTGTGCCGGTCGTTCTCGGATCGTCCGCCGCCACCTCGCGGTTCGCGGAGACCCGACCGGGGTGCCTATACTCGAGGCCGTGCTCCCGTCCGGGTCTGTGGTTGCCCGGGGAACCACCCCGGTAGTCGATGCCAGCCGCGGGCGAAACGACCCACGTAAGGCGACCATTGGTCGTCGAGCATGGAGCGGTTTAGAGGTAAGCCCTGCCCCGTACGGGAGAGGGTGCGAGTCGGTGGCGCGAGTGTTCACCTCGAGCCGCCGGCGGACATCCCCGCAGGCGAGTGTGGGGGAAAAGACCAGGTCAGCCGGACGGGAGCACACCCTTCCTCTCGGGGGCTACGTTCGCGCCGTTCGGCGCTCACTGCTTGAGCCCCCGAACCCCCGCGCCGATACGTCCATCGCCGGAGGTGACGGCCGCTGGACCTGACCTTCACGGGCCGAGGCCTCCCCGTATCGGACGAGATCCGGGTGCAGGCGCAGCACAAGCTCGCTCGGTTGGAGCGACTCGAGCCGCGCGTGGTCCGTCTGGACCTCGAGCTCGTCGCCGAGCATCACCCCGGGCCTCACGACGGCCTGAAGTTGATCAAGGCGGCCGTCCGGGTGCCGCGCCGGACCTTCCGAGCCCACGCCGAGGCCGCGGACGTGCGGACCGCGCTCGACGACGTCGCGGAGAAGCTCGAGCGGCAGTTGCGCGATCATCACGGCAAACGGCTGGCCCGGTGGCGGAGGAGGGTACGATTCGGCAGAGGTTCTGCGGCCCCGCCTGCCGATATGGGGTGAGATGGCGTCAGGGGAGATCAGTACCAGGAAGGGTGGGGCCAACGAGCGGTTACGCGTGATGGTCGTCGACGACCACGCGCTGTTCCGGCGGGGCCTCGAGATGGTCCTGCAGGCCGAGGACGACCTGACGCTCGTGGGGGAAGCCTCGGACGGCGTGGAGGCGGTCGAGAAGGCCCAGGAGCTCATGCCCGACGTCGTCCTGATGGACGTTCGGATGCCGAAGCGCTCGGGCATCGAGGCGGCCGGGCACATCAAGGAGCTCCTGCCGCACGCGAAGATCCTGATGCTCACGATCTCCGACGACGAGAGCGATCTCTACGACGCGATCAAGGCGGGCGCCGCGGGGTACCTGCTGAAGGAGATCCCGATCGAGGAGGTCGCCGACGCGATCCGCAGCGTCTGGGCCGGACAGTCGCGCATCTCTCCGTCGATGGCGTCGAAGCTGCTGACGGAGTTCGCCGCGATCTCGAAGGAGGCCGACGAGCGTCCGCAGATGCCGGCCCCAAAACTCACCGACCGCGAGATGGAGGTCCTGCGCCTCGTCGCCCAGGGGCTGAACAACCGCGACATCGCGAAGCAGCTCTTCATCTCCGAGAACACCGTGAAGAACCACATCCGGAACATCCTCGAGAAGCTCCACCTGCATTCGCGCATGGAGGCCGTCGTCTACGCCGTGCGCGAGAAGATGATCGAGATCACGTGACGGAGGGGCGGGCCGCGTCCTCCGGCGCGACGATCGCGGCGGCGCGCGATCTGTTCGAGCCGCCGTTCGCCGGTCTCCGCGGCGCGATCGAGGGACTCTCCCCGGAGGGGCTCGCCTGGCGGCCACCGGCGCGCGACGCGAACCCGATCACGGTCCTCGCGACCCACGCGATGCACAGCGCCCGGTGGTGGCTGTCGTTCGCCCGCGGCGCCGAGCGGCCGCACCGGGACCGCCCCTCCGAGTTCGTGGCGGAGGTCGGGAGCGCGGGAGAGCTCCTGTCCCAGGTCGACGCGTTGGCGGCGGACTGCCGTGCGCTGCTCCAGGAGGGCCCCTTCGATCCCGAGGCGATGCACGAGGTCCCCGACGACGAGCCCGTCTCGTCCGGATGGGCGCTGCTGCACGCGATCGAGCACCTGAGCGAGCATTCCGCGGTGGCGCAGCTGACGCGGCAGCTCTGGGACGCGCGCACGATGGAGCCGTAGCGGTCACCACCCGTTGCGGTGGACCTGCTCCCCGAACGGCCGCCGCCGTCGCTTCATCCACGAGCCCGAGGGCTCCTCGTCGTCGGCCCGGAAGCCGAGCCCGACGATGCCGATCGACCGGAGGTGCTCGGGGACGCCGAAGTGGTCCAGGAGCTTGCGCTCGCCGTGGGTGATCCCGAAGAACCATCCACCCAGACCCTCGTCCACCGCGGCGAGCAGGATCGACATCGCGGCCATCGCGGCGTCGACCTCCCAGAACCGCACCGGCCAGTTCGCCTCGCGGTCCATACCGAAAGCGATCTTGTCGGGCTGCGCGTACCGCTCGAGGTATCGACGAGGGTCGGGCAGCGGCAGGATCAGCACGGTTGGTCCGTGCACGATCGTCTCGGCTTCCCAGCCGAACGCCGGGTCGCGCGTCGTCTCCCAGAACGCGCGCACCGAGTCGGGCCGGTCGAGGACGAGGAACTCGATGCCCTGCGCGAACCCGGCCGAC
Source organism: Actinomycetota bacterium (assembly GCA_035641735.1). Lineage (GTDB taxonomy): Bacteria > Actinomycetota > UBA4738 > UBA4738 > HRBIN12 > JAJNBA01. The sequence continues at coordinate 4,667 of DASQTT010000231.1, forward strand.
GGCGCCCGGCGTGCGATCTCAAGGATCCGATCGATCGTCTCCGTCGGCACCGGTCGCTGCGCGAACCGCCGCACCATCCGTCGCCGGCGGACGACCTCGCGGAACTCCATCGGCCGAGCGTAGCCGCGGGTGCCCCGAGTAGCCTGGACACGTGACCGGCGGACGGAACGTGGCGCAGCTGCTGGTGGAGTGCCTGGAACACGAGGGGGTCGAGTACGTGTTCGGCCTCCCCGGCGAGGAGAACCTGGAGACGATCGACGCGCTCGCCGGCTCGTCGATCCGGTTCATCACGACCCGGGACGAACGCGGTGCGGCGTTCATGGCCGACACCTACGGCGCGCTCACGGGCCGGCCAGGGGTCTGCCTGGCCACGCTCGGGCCCGGCGCGATCAACCTGATGCTGGGAATCGCGAACGCCCAGCTCGACTCGCATCCGCTCGTCGCGATCACCGCTCAGGCCGGCCTGGACCGGATCAACAAGGAGTCCCATCAGGCCGTCGACCTGATCCGGCTCTTCCAGCCGATCACGAAGTGGGGCGGGATGGTCACGGTCGGCGAGGCGGTGCCCGAGATGGTTCGCAAGGCCTTCAAGCAGGCGGCGACCGAGCGGCCCGGCGCCACGTTCCTGATCCTCCCGGAGGACGTCGCCCAGCAGGAGACGGATCACCGGCCCCTCCGGGTGAACATCCCGGTCGACCCCGCTCCCGCCGACGCGCAGGTGGCGCGAGCCGTGGAGCTCCTCGCCTCGGCGGAGCGAGCCGTCGTCTTGGCCGGTCCTGGGGTCGCGCGGGACGGTGCGATGGACGCGCTCGTCCGGTTCGCCGAGGCGCTCAACCTGCCGGTCGCGACGACGTTCTTGGGGAAGGGTGTGTTCCCGGACGACCATCCGAACTCCCTCGGGACGATCGGGTTCATGGTCCGCGACTACGCGAACTTCGGCTTCGACGAGGCCGACGTCGTCGTCGCCGTCGGGTACGACCTGGTGGAGTACGCGCCGGATCGCTGGAACCCTCGACGTGACAAGCGCATCCTCCACATCCATCGGACCGTCGCCGAGGTCGACGATGCCTACACGCTCGAGGTCGGCATCCAGGGTGACATCGGTGGGTCCCTCGACGCGATCGGCGCCGCGGCCGGGGAGCTGCCTCGCCGCGAACGCGAGCAGCCGGGGGAGCGCTACGTCCGTGAGGAGCTGGAGTCGGGAGCCGGTGACGAGGCGTTCCCGGTACGGCCCCAGCGGATCGTCCACGACGTGCGCGAAGCCCTGGGTCGAGACGACATCGTGCTCTGTGACACGGGCGGCGTGAAGATCTGGATGGCCCGGCTGTTCCCGACGTACTCCCCGAACACGTGCCTGATCTCGAACGGCCTCGCGACGATGGCGTTCTCCCTCCCCGGAGCGCTCGCTGCGAAGCTCGTGCACCCCGAGCGGAAGGTCCTGGCGGCGATGGGCGACGGCGCCTTCCTGATGAGCGCGGCGGAGATCGAGACGTCCGTCCGGGAGGGCGTGCCGTTCGTGGTGCTGGTCTGGGTGGACGGGGGGTACGGGCTGATCGGGTGGAAGCAGGACATCCACTTCGGGCGGCGAGCGGCGGTCTCGTTCGGGAACCCCGACTTCGTCACGTTCGCGGAGAGCTTCGGGGCGAAGGGCTACGCGATCGGCGCGGCCTCGGAACTGCTGCCCACACTGCGCAAGGCACTCGACGACGACGCGGTCTCGGTGGTCGCGGTCCCGGTCGACTATTCGGAGAACGCGAGGCTCGTCGAGCGCCTCGGGGCTCTCGACGAGCCGATCTGACGACCAGGTCCCGTCCGCGTCCGTCTAGGATGCCGCGACGATGGCGACCCCGATCGTGGCCGAGGCACGCGCGCGACTGGTCCGCCGGAACACCGTCCTGCTCGCCTTCGCGCAAGGGTTCGTCCAGATGAGCTTCCCCGTCCTGCTCGTGATCGGCGGGCCGGCGTCGAGGGACATCACGGGCCGGGAGGTCTCGGCGGGGATCCTCTGGGGTGTGTACTTCCTGGCGGCCGCGACCGGGGCGGCGCTGATCGGCCGGTGGATGGACCGGGTGGGCCGGCGGCCCGGCCTGCTCCTCGCCTATGCCTTCGTCGGTCTCGCCGGCATCGCGGCCGCCCTGTCGATCCGCGCGGGCTCGTTCCTCGGCCTGCTGCTCAGCACGATCCCGTTCGGTGCCGCCCTCGGCGGCGCGAACCTCGGTCGCGGAGCGGTCGCCGACATGTATCCGGCGGAGCGCCGCGGGCGCGCCGTCGGGATCCTCCTCGCGGCCGGAACGATCGGCGCGGTGGGGAGCCCGCTCCTCGCGGCGGCGATCCAGGGCCTGGCGGGCGATGACTCGCTCCTTCCGTGGGCGATCGTCCCGCTGGGAGCGATCGGCGCGATCGCGTGCGTCCTGTCCGTACATCCCGATCCGCGCGATCTGGCCGTCGTCGATCCCGCGGCCGTCACGACCGGAGGCCGCGGTCCACGTGAGCTCCTGCACGTCCCGGCGTTCCGCATCGCGGTGCTCGCCGGCGCGGTCGGCCAGATGGCGATGGTCGGCGTGATGGGCGTGACGCCCACGGCGCTCCATGCCGCTCACCACGGCGGCACGGCGATCTCGTTCGTCGTGAGCATCCACATCGCGGGCATGTTCGCCTTCGCGCCGCTGATCGGCCGGTGGATGGACCGGGCGGGCCGCCGCCCCGCGCTCGTGGCGGGATGTGTCACGAGCATCGTGGGCGCGCTCGTGGCCGCCACGGAAGCCGGCGCCGTCGTGGTGGGCGCCGGATTGTTCGCGATCGGTCTCGGGTGGTCGGCGACGTACCTCGGCGCCACCGCCGTGATCAGTGATCTCACGGCGCCGAACGAGCGCGCCGGCGCGCTCGGGCTCACCGATCTCCTGATCAGCGTCACGTCCGCCGCCGCCGGGCTGACCGGTGGGATCGTCCTCGAGGCGGCCGGCTACGGGGCGCTCGGCGTCGCGCTCGCGGGGCTCGTCGCCGTCGCGCTGCTGGTCGTCGTGCGGCTTCGCGAGCCGTCGGCGGCCGGGGTTCCCACAGGCCTGCGATAGCATCGGTTCCGACCCCCGAGCGAACGGACGAGGACTTCCGGTGCCCATCATCGAGCGATTCAGCAACATGGGCGAGGGCCGGCGCCGCAAGGAGCTGGAGCAGATCGCCAAGCTCGTGAACACCTGGGAGCCGGAGACCGAGGACCTCTCGGACGAGGAGCTGGCTCACAAGACGATCGAGTTCCGCGAGCGCCTGGAGAACGGGGAGCCGCTCGATGACCTGCTTCCGGAGGCCTTCGCGGCCGTTCGGGAGGCGGCCCGGCGGACGATCGGGCAGCGCCACTTCGACGTTCAGCTGATGGGCGGGGCAGCCCTGCACAGAGGCGGGATCGCGGAGATGCGCACCGGCGAGGGGAAGACGCTCGTCTCGACGCTGCCCGGATACCTGAACGCCCTGGAGGGCAGGGGCGTCCACATCGTGACCGTGAACGACTACCTGGCCAAGCGCGACTCCGAGTGGATGGGAGGCATCTACCGGCACCTCGGGATCTCGGTCGGACTGATCCAGTCGCAGATGAGTCCGGAGCAGCGACGTCCGGCCTACGCCGCCGACGTCACGTACGGGACGAACAACGAGTTCGGGTTCGACTACCTGCGCGACAACATGGCGATGCGCCTCGAGCACACCGTCCAGCGCGGCCATCATTTCGCGATCGTGGACGAGGTCGACTCGATCCTGATCGACGAGGCCCGCACCCCCCTGATCATCAGCGGCATGGTCCAGGACAGCGCGAAGTGGTATCAGACCTTCGCGAGGATCGCGCCCCAGCTCCGGCGCGACGATCACTACGAGGTCGACGAGGCGAAGTTCCAGGTCGCCGTCACCGAGGCCGGCGTGACGAAGGTCGAGCAGCTCCTGAACGTCGACAACCTCTACGACCACGAGAACACGATGCTCGTGCACCACCTCCACAACGCGCTGCGCGCGAAGGAGCTCTACAAGCGTGACGACGAGTACGTGGTGCAGAACGGCGAGGTGAAGATCGTCGACGAGTTCACGGGACGGATCCTCGAGGGACGCCGCTACTCCGAGGGGCTCCACCAGGCGATCGAGGCGAAGGAGAGCGTCCGGATCAAGGAGGAGAACCAGACGCTCGCGACGATCACGATCCAGAACTACTTCAAGATGTACGACAAGCTCGCGGGCATGACGGGCACCGCGAAGACGCAGCTGACCGAGTTCGAGGAGACCTACGAGCTGGGCGTCACGGAGATCCCGACGAACCGGCCGATGATCCGCGAGGACCTCCAGGACCTGATCTTCAAGTCCGAGGAGGCGAAGTGGAACGCCCTCGTCGAGGACATCATCGAGCGCAACGAGACCGGCCAGCCGATCCTCGTCGGCACGGTGTCGATCGAGAAGTCCGAGCACCTCTCGACGCTGCTGAACCGCCGCGGCGTCAGGCACAACGTCCTGAACGCGAAGAACCACGAGAAGGAGGCGACGATCGTCGCCCAGGCGGGGCGGAAGGGCGCGGTCACGGTGGCGACGAACATGGCCGGACGCGGCGTCGACATCCTGCTGGGCGGCAACCCGGAGTACCTCGCGCGACAGGAGATGGCCGCGCGCGACTTCGACAACGACCGGTACCTGCTCTTCGAGATGGACGAGGAGGAGCGTGTCGCATACGAGGCCGAGTACGAGCCGCTGTTCGCGAAGTTCAAGGCGCAGACCGACGCCGAGCACGAGGAGGTCGTCGAGCTGGGCGGGCTTTACGTGCTCGGCACCGAACGGCACGAATCGCGCCGGATCGACAACCAGCTGCGCGGCCGGTCGGGGCGGCAAGGCGACCCTGGCGCCTCCGAGTTCTACCTGTCCCTGGAGGACGACCTGATGCGGATGTTCGCCTCCGACCGGGTCTCCTCGATCATGGACCGGCTGAAGTGGCCGGAGGACGAGCCGATCGAGGCGAAGATGGTAACGCGGGCCGTCTCGAACGCCCAGGGCCAGATCGAAGAGCTCAACTACGAGCGCCGGAAGAACGTCCTCAAGTACGACGAGGTCATGAACGGCCAGCGCACCGTGATCTACGGCGAGCGCCGGAAGATCCTCGAGGGCGGGGACCTCAAGGACGAGGCGGTCGGGTTCATCCGCGAGGTCGTCGAGGCGACGGTCGCCACGTACTGCCCGCCGGACGTCTTCGACGAGGAGTGGGACCGCGAGGGACTCCTGACCGCGCTCTCAGAGGTCTATCCCGCGTCGCTCACGAAGGACCGGATCGCGGATATCCGCGACGGCCAGGAGCTGCAGGCCGCGTTCGTCGAGGACGCCCTCGCCGCCTACGCCGCCAAGGAGGAAGCGGTCGGGGCGCCGACGATGCGCGAGCTCGAGCGTGTGGTCCTGTTGAACATCCTCGACACGCGCTGGCGCGAGCACCTCTACGAGATGGACTACCTGCAGGAGGGCATCTACCTGCGGAGCTACGCGCAGAAGGATCCGATCACCGAATACCGGCGCGAGGCCTTCGAGATGTTCGAGGAGCTCACGGGCACGATCCGCAGCGAGTTCGCCCGCTACATCTACCGCGTCGAGCTCGTGCGGCCGGAGGAGCAGCAGCGTCGGGTCGCCGCGCCGAAGGTGAACCGCGTCCAGGAGGGCCGGGGCGACGCCGAGGCGGAGGGCGCCGGCAGCGCGGCGGCCGCGAACCCGAACCAGGTGATCAGCGACAAGGTCCCGAGGAACGCGCCGTGCCCGTGCGGGAGCGGGCGGAAGTACAAGAAGTGCCACGGTGCCGTGGCCTGACGGCCACGGCACCGCGATCGAGCCCGGACGTGGAACGGGGCCGGCGCGTTCCGCGCCGGCCCCGCCCGTCCGCTTCAGCTCACAGGCACTGATGGCAGACGTCGCCGTTCACGACGACCCGCTCCGGGCCTTCGACCTTCGGGATCGAGACGGTCGCCCCGTCCCCCAGGTAGGCGCCCGGGTTCTCGAGGCCGGAGACGTACGCCGTCACCGGAGGCGCGTAGGCGGCGGGGTTCTCGAGTCCCACGGCGTGGGTGATCAGGCTGTCCGCGTAGGCCTCAGCCTGCGCCTGGGTCCACATCCCGGGGTTCGTGGCCGGGAACGGCAGGGTCGCTCCCTGCTCCCTGATCGCCGCC
>DASQTT010000232.1:0-8423 GCA_035641735.1 Actinomycetota bacterium
CTGGGGGCTACGCTCGCGCTGATCGCGCTCGCTGCTTGAGCCCCCAGACCCCCGCTCCTGGGGGCTACGCTCGCGCTGATCGCGCTCGCTGCTTGAGCCCCCAGACCCCGGCTTGCGGGCCTCCAGCAGGAGGTAGTCGACCAACCCTCGTTCCCACAGGACGTCGGCCTGCCGAACCATCACCCGGGTGGCGAACGCGAACGAGCGGCTCCGCGGCCCGTCCCGATCGAGCCGGTCGCGGACGAACCGCAGGGCCGGCGCGATCACGCGGTCGCCGACCAGCTCCGTGCGGATCCCCTCGAAGCCGGCCGTACCGGCTGCGGCGGCGATCAGCTCGGGCGAGGCGACGGCCGAGGTTCGCAGGCCCCATGCGCGCAGCATCGCGGCGGCCGCGACGGCCTCGCGCGGCCCCCGGGGGAACCGCATCGTCGGGACGTCCGACATCGAGAGCACGCCGCCCGGGCGCAGGACCCGGAACGCCTCGCGGAAGAAGTCCGCGCGGGACGAGAAGTGGAAGGCGGCTTCCACGCTGATCACGCCGTCGGCGACGCCGTCGGCGAACGGCATCCGGCAGGCGTCACCGCAGACGGCACGAGCGCCGGCGTCCCGGAGGCGTTCGCGCCCCGCGTCGAGCTGGGACCACGTGATGTTCAGCGCCGTCAGCGATCGCGGACGCGTCATCTCGGCGATCACCGGATCCTGGGCGGCGAGCCCGTTGCCGACGTCGAGGACGTCGCCCCCGGTCGGCAGAACGGAGGCGAGCCGCTCCACGAGCCGGCGCACCGCCGCCGGCGCTTCGGCCGGATCAGCGCCGTCTCCCTCCCACAGACCCAGGTTCAGCCAGCCGGGAGCGAGCGCGAGCGGGAAGTCGGCGCCGATCGAGTCGTAGACGGTCGCGGCCGGGTTCCGCCCGTAGCGGAACGCCGACAACGCGTGGCGGATCCGATCGCGGTTCCACTCCCGCATCAGGCCGCGGCCCGCCAGGCGTCGCGGATCCGCACCTTGGCCCCGGTGCGCAGGACCGCCCCGGCGTAGACGCGCGCGGCCAGCGGGATCAGCAGGGCGGTCGATCCGAGCAGGATCGCGAGCGAGAGGAGCACCTCTCCCGTCGATGCGGACCCGAGCAGCATCCGCACCGGCATCGCCAGGGGCGAGGAGATCGGCAGCAGCGACGCGACCACCGCATTCGTGGACTCCGGGTCTTGGAGGGCGCCGACGGAGATGAAGAACGACGCGAAGACGAGCAGGTTGATCGGGACGATCGCGTTCTGCAGCTCCTCCATGCGGGAAACGAGGGCGCCGGCGACGGCGAACATCGACGCGTAGAACGCGAAGCCGAGGACGAACCAGCCGATCGTGAGGCCGACGGCGGCGATCGAGTTGCCGTCGATGTCCAGGACGCCCGTGACGCTCGCCAGCGTGATCGCGAAGAGCGAGATGAACGCGAGCTGCGCCAGCCCCAGCAAGCCGATCCCGGCGATCTTCCCGGCCATCAGCTGCCGGGCCCGGATCGCCGACAGGAGCACCTCGACGACCCGTGAGGACTTCTCCTCGATCACGCCGGTCGCGACCCAGATCCCGTACCCGAACAGCTGGCCGTACAGGAGCAGCACCGCGACGAACGCGATCTGGGCCTTCGCGTTCCGGTTCGGATCCGGCGGAACGATCGACGAGACGTCGACGGGATGCTGGTCCTGCAGCTCGTCCACGGTCGCGTCCGGAACGCCGGCGTCCACCAACACCCGATCGATCCGAAGGGCGATCGCGGCCGCCTGGACGAGCTGGTCCACGAGCGGCGGCGGCGCCCGGAGCACCCGGAGCGTCGCCGTGCCGGTCTCGACGTCTTCGGCATCCCCGACGATCACCGCCTGGACCTGGCCGGCCCGGAGGGCCTCGTCGGCGGCTCGCTCATCGGCGAACGGCACCACAGCGAAGGCGAACCCGTTCGTCTCGGCCAGGTCCCCGACCCGCTCGGCCAGGACGTCGTCGCCCACGGTGCCGACGCTGAACTCGTCCGGACGCAGGGCGTAGGCGCGGAAGAGGATGAAGCCGGTCAGGACCGTGAGCGTGATCGCGGTCGAGATGGCGAACCCGCGATCGCGGAGGCGGACGCGGAAGTCCCGCCCGGCGACCACGCGCCACATCCCGCGGTCGGTCGCGGCGGGCGGACCGCTCACGCCGACACCACCTCCCGGAAGAGCTCCGAGAGCGTCGGCCGTACCCGGCTGAAGTGCCGGACGTCGCCGACCGAGCGGGCCAGATCCAGCACGCGCTGATCGTCGGTCCCGTCGGATAGCTCGAGGATCACGCCGCCGGGGACCTCGCCCTCCAACCGGACGCCGGGGAGCGAGTCGAACCACCCGTGTCCGGCGCCCGCGACCTCGACGCGAAGGAGGCGACGGGCACGCGACGCTCGCAGCTCTTCGATCGAGCCGCGCGCCACGACACGGCCCGCGAGGATCATCACCACGCCGTCGCAGATCCGCTCGACGAGCTCCAGCTGGTGGCTCGAGAACACGATGGGGACACCGCGGCGACGGCTCTCGCCGCGGAGCGCGTCGACCAGGAGGTCGGTACCGACCGGATCGAGGCCCGAGAACGGCTCGTCGAGGATCAGGACGTCGGGGTCGTGGATCAACGCCGAGGCCAGCTGGACCCGTTGCTGGTTGCCGAGGGACAGCGTCTCGACCCGATCCTGCGCGCGCGGCGCCACGCCGAACAGCTCGAGGAGCTCGAGGGCGCGGGGGCGCGCCGCGGCGCGACTCACGCCGTGCAGCCGCGCCAGGTACACGAGCTGATCGATCACGCGCATCTTCGGATACAGCCCGCGCTCCTCCGGGATGTAACCGAAACGTCGTCGGATCACGCCGTCGACCGGTTCGCCGCGCCATCGGACCTCACCGGCCTCGGGCTCCAGGACGCCCACGACGATCCGCATCGCGGTCGTCTTCCCGGCGCCGTTCGGCCCCACGAAGCCGACGATCTCGCCCTCGGCGACGTCGAAGCTCACGCCGTCGAGCGCCACGACGTCGCCGAAGCGACGCCGTAGGTCGATCAGCTCGAGGCCGGGAGGCACCGGCTCAGGATAGGAGCCGATCGAGCCGAGCCGAAGGACCTCTCGAGCGGGACCGTTCCCGCCTCAGGCGGCCGTCGTGGCAGCGGCCGGCTCCTCGGCGCCGAGCGCCACCGACAGGACGTCGGCCACCTCGTCGGCGAGGTGGATCGCCAGCTCTTCACGCACCTGCTCGGGCACGTCCTCGACGTCCCCCTCGTTCCTACGCGGGAGCACGACCTCCTTCAGGCCGGACCGGTGCGCGGCGAGGACCTTCTGCTTCACGCCGCCGATCGGCAGGACGCGACCCTGGAGGGTGACCTCACCGGTCATGCCCACCTCGGCCCGCACCGGGCGGCCGGTCAGCAGGGAGGCAAGCGCCGTCGTCATCGCGACGCCGGCGCTCGGCCCGTCCTTCGGGACGGCGCCCGCAGGCACGTGCACGTGGAACCGGCCGCGCAGCCGGTCCTCGGGGATCCCCAACGCTTCGGCGTGCGACCGGACGTAGGAGAGCGCGATCCTGGCCGACTCCTTCATCACGTCGCCCAGCTGGCCGGTCAGCGTCAGCCCGTCCTCGGGGACGTCCTCGCGCGTGGCCTCGATGAAGAGGACCTCGCCGCCCGTCCCGGTCACCGCCAGACCCGTGGCGACGCCCGGGACCGCCGTTCGCTCGGCGGCCTCGAAGAAGAAGCGCTGCCGGCCGAGGTAGGACCGCAGGTCGGCAGCGCCGATCAGTATGGGCGCCTCGGCATCGCCGGCCGCGAGCTTCGTCGCCACCTTCCGGAAGACCTTGCCGAGCTCGCGCTCGAGGTTGCGGACGCCCGCCTCACGCGTGTAGTCCCCCACGACGCCGCGCAGCGCCGCGTCGTCCACCTCGACCTCGTCGGCTCGGAGCCCGTGCCGCTCGATCTGCCTGGGCAGCAGATGCCGGCGGGCGATCGCGACCTTCTCGTCCTCGGTGTAGCCGTCGATCCGGATGACCTCCATCCGGTCGAGCAACGGTCCGGGGATCGTCTCCGCCACGTTCGCGGTCGCGATGAACAACACCTCCGACAGGTCGAGGTCGACGTCGAGGTAGTGATCGCGGAACGTGTGGTTCTGTGCCGGGTCGAGGACCTCGAGCAGCGCGCTCGACGGATCGCCGCGCCAGTCGGCGCCGACCTTGTCGACCTCGTCCAGCATCATCACCGGGTTCTTCGTGCCCGCGTCCTTGAGCGCACGGACGATCCGGCCGGGGAGGGCACCGACGTACGTCCGACGGTGACCGCGGATCTCGGCCTCGTCGTGGATCCCGCCCAGCGAGACCCGGACGAACTTCCGGCCGAGCGCTCGCGCGACGGACTCGCCGAGGGAGGTCTTCCCCACCCCCGGTGGACCGACGAGCGTCAGGATCGCTCCCGAGCCACGGCCGCCTGACTCACCGAGCCCGCGCTCGGCCCGCAGCTTGCGCACCGCGAGGAACTCGAGGATCCGGTCCTTGACGTCGCCGAGCCCTTCGTGGTCGGCGTCGAGGACCGCCCGGGCCTCGGGGATGTCGAGGTTGTCGTCGGTCCGAACGCCCCACGGGACGTCCAGCAGCCAGTCGAGGTACGTCCGGATCCACCCGTGCTCGGGCGACTGCTCCGAGGTGCGCTCGAGCCGGCCGAGCTCCCGCTCGGCCTGCACGCGCACCTCGTCGGGCATGCCGGCCTCGGCGATCTTCGTCCGGTACTCCTCCGCGACGTCCTCGGTGCCGTCCTCGCCGAGCTCCTTGCGGATCGCCGCCATCTGCTCGCGCAGGAGCAGCTCGCGCTGCCGCTCCTCCAGGTTGCCGGCGACCTCGTCGCGGATCCGCTCCTTGACCTGCACCTCGGCCAGCGTGTCCTTCGCCCAGCCGAGGACCAGCTCGAGCCGCGCCTCGACGTCCAGCGTCTCCAGGACCTCGACCTTCTGCTCGAACGAGAGGTCAGGCGAGTAGCCCGACATGTCTGCGAGCTGTCCTGGATCGGTCACGCTGCGCAGCACGTCGGCCACGGCCGGCACGCCCCGGGCCTCCGTGATCGCCTCGACGGCCGCGCGGTAGTCGCGCGCCAGCTCGGTCGCTCGCGGGGTGGGGTCGGCCTGCGTCGCCGTCTCGACCTGGACCCAGGTCGCCTCGCCGGTCCCGGGCACGCCGAGACCGACCGTCGCACGCCGCAGACCGCGGATCACCACGGCCTCCACGCCACTGGGCAGCCGGCCGACGTCCTCGATCGTGGCGACGACGCCGATCCGGGCGTAGCGATTGCCGACCCGAGGGACGGTGAGCAGCAGCGCCTCATCGGACTCGGCGGCCGCGCCGATCGCGGCCCGGGCGTCGTCGGATTCCACGGTGAGGGTCACCACCATCCCCGGCAAGACGACGCCGGTGGTCAGCGGCAGCAACGGGAGGGCCTGGATGTCGAGCTCGTTCATCGGTCGGTCCTTTCCACACCTGCGGTAACGGCCGGTGCCGACCGAGATATTCCGCATCCGTAATCCCGATTACCGGTCTCCGAGGTGCGGCCGATCCGCTGCGACCTCACCTGCACGGATGCCGCCCTCCCCGCCCGGCGATAGTCTCTGCCGCCGTGAACGACGTGATCATCAGAGCGGACGGACTGACGAAGTCCTTCGGCGACGTCAAGGCCCTCAAGGGCGTCGATCTGGCGGTCGAGCAGGGGACCGTCTTCGGTCTCCTCGGCCCCAACGGGGCGGGGAAGACCACCTCGATCCGGATCCTCACCACGCTGCTGGAACCGGACGAGGGCTCCGCGGTCGTCGCCGGGTTCGACGTCGTCCGGGACGCCGTGCAGCTCCGCCCGGTGATCGGTTTGGCGGGACAGTTCGCGGCCGTCGACGAGAACCTCACCGGGCTCGAGAACCTGGAGATGGTGGGACGCCTGTACCACCTCCCGCGGTCCGAGGCGCGACGGCGAGGCGAAGAGGTGCTCGAGCGGTTCGACCTCGCCGACGCCGCGCACCGCACCGCCAAGACCTATTCGGGCGGCATGCGACGCCGACTCGACGTCGGAGCGAGCCTGGTCGGACAGCCGAAGGTGCTGTTCATGGACGAGCCGACCACCGGCCTGGACCCGCGGAGCCGCCTCGTCCTGTGGGAGCTGATCCGCGACCTCCAGAAGGAGGGGACGACGTTGCTCCTCTGCACCCAGTACCTCGAGGAAGCCGACCAGCTCTGCGACCGGATCGCCGTGATCGATGTGGGGACCGTCATCGCGGAGGGCACGTCCGAAGAGCTGAAGGACAAGATCGGCGGCGAGGTCCTCGAGCTCCACGTCGCCACGGGGGACATCGCTCGTGCGGCCGGAACGCTGCGGGGGCTCGGCACCGGCGAGCCGACCGTGGATGAGGACATCCGGCTGATCCGCGTGCCGGTCGGCAGCGAAGGGCCGAAGGTCCTGCTGGAGACGGTCCGGCGACTCGACGACGTCGGCATCGTGATCGAGGAGATCGCGCTGCACCGCCCCACCCTCGACGACGTGTTCCTGTCCCTGACGGGCCACGCGGCCGAGATGGCGCTCGAGGAAGCCGAGGAGACCGAACCGGAGCCTGTGAAGCGCCGAGGAAGGAGGGACCGATGAGCGCCGTCGCCGTGTCGCCGCCTTCGCTCGGCACCCGCGCGATGCTGTCCTTCTCCGACAGCCTCGTCGTCGCCCGCCGGAACCTGATGCAGATCGTCAGGATCCCGGCCGTGCTCGTGTTCGAGCTGGTGCAGCCCGTGATGTTCGTGCTGTTGTTCCGCTACGTCTTCGCCGGCAACATCGGCACGGTCCCCCCGGAGATCATCGAGCTCGGCGGCTACGTCATCTTCCTGATGCCGGGGATCATCGTGCAGAACGCGATCTTCGGGGCGACGACGACCGCGATCGGGATCGCGGAGGATCTCAAGTCCGGTCTGGTGGACCGGTTCCGGTCGCTCCCGATGGCGCGATCGGCGATGCTGGCCGGACGGGCGACCTCGGACCTGATCAAGAACTTCATCCTCCTGCTCGTCGTGATCGGGATCGGGTACCTCGTCGGCTTCTCGTTCAAGAACGGCATCCTCGGGGCGCTGGCGATGATCGTGCTCGTCATGGCCGTCAGCTTCACCTTCTCGTGGGTGATGGCGGCGATCGCCCTCGCGGTGAAGAAGCTCGAGGCCGTGCAGGCCGCCGCGTTCACCGGGATCTTCCCGCTGGTGTTCATGAGCTCGGCGCTGGTACCGATCGTCGGGATGGAACCCTTCTGGGTGCGGGTGATCGCTCGCAACAACCCGATCTCGCACTGGGCCAACCTCGCCCGGTACTTCGCGGTGGGCGAGTACTCGACGATGGGCGGCACACCGATGGAGCTCGTCGTCCTCTCGGGTGTCTGGATCGTCGTGCTCCTGGCGATCTTCATGCCGCTGTCGATCAGGCTGTACTCGAAGCTGACCTAGGAACACATCGCGCCCGGCCCCGGTTGCCAGCGGGGACGGATCCCGCAGGAGGAGTCAGCCGTGCCGTTGTTCGGATTCTCCGGAGAGAACGCTCGCGAGAAGACGATCGTGCTCCTCACGATGTGCTTCGCGCTGGCGATGGCGATGCTCGACAACACCGTCGTCAACATCGCCCTGCCCACGATCACGCGAGAGCTCGGCGCCACGGTCTCGGACCTGCAGTGGATCATCGACGGCTACGTCCTGGTCTTCGCCTCGCTGCTCCTCACCGGCGGCATCCTCGGCGACCGCTACGGGCGGAAGCGGATGTTCCTGACGGGCCTGGCGATCTTCACGCTGGCCTCGCTCGGGTGCGGCCTGGCGGCCTCCGGCGAGCAGCTGATCGGCTTCCGAGCGCTCCAAGGCGTCGGCGCCGCGCTCCTGATGCCGGGAACCCTCTCGATCCTCACGGTGACGTTCCCACCCGAGGAGCGCGCCCGGGCGATCGGCCTATGGGCCGGCGTGAGCGGGCTCGCGCTCGCGTTGGGGCCGACGCTCGGCGGCTACGTGGTCGAACACGTCGGGTGGCCGGCCGTCTTCTTCATCAACGTGCCGATCGGGGTCGTCGCATTCGCCATCGCGTCGCGGACCGTTCGGGAATCCGTGTCGGAGGAGACACGCCACCTGGACCTGCCCGGCCTGGCGCTCGGGACCGGGGGCCTCTTCGCCCTGACCTACGGCCTGATCGAGGCGAACCAGCTCGGGTGGACCGACCCATCGATCGTGGGATCGCTGGTCGCCGGGGGGATCCTCCTGGCGGGACTCGTCGCCTGGGAGCACCGCAGCCCGAGGGCGATGATGCCGCTCGGGTTCTTCCGGGTGCCCGCGTTCAGCGCCGGGAACTGGGTGGCGTTCTCCGTCTCCCTCGGCATGTTCTCCATCTTCCTGTTCGTCACG
>DASQTT010000233.1:0-5226 GCA_035641735.1 Actinomycetota bacterium
GGCGGCGATCAGCACTTCGGCCGGCAACCCGCTCCAGTACGGATGTGCCACGAAGGAGACGCCGCCCTGCGCGCCGATGTACGCGCCGGCGGCGCTGAGATCGGGGAACGTCTTGAAGTCGTAGTTGCCGATCCGTTCCCAGAATCGCCGATCACCGCCGGGATCATCCGGGAGCTCGTCGATCCCGATCGCGAGGATCTCCGTGTACCGCCCCTTGGCGAGCGGATCGACCGCGAGCTCGGCACCGGTGATGACGAGCAGGTGCTCGGTGGACGACATCGGGGTGAGCGTCCAGTGGTCGGTGATCGCGAGGACGTCGAACCCCCGCCACTCGTGATGGAGGACGTGCGCGTCGGGTTCGAGATCGCCATCGGAGCGACGCGTATGGGTGTGCAGGGCGGCCCTGAGCCAGTCACCGTCCGTATCGAAAGCGTTCCTCGCTCCCGCCATGTTCCTCCACTGCGTCCGGCCGCACGGTAGCGGCACGTCCGAGCGGCGCCAATGGGCCGGGTGCCGTGAGGGCAACACGGCGCGGGCGGACCCGCTACCCTCCGATCCGACCGAAGGGGGTTGAGACGTGCGGACCACGGACTCCGTCGATCGTGTCGTCTCGGTGCTCGAGCTGCTCGCGGAGACGCCCGACGGCCTCGGCGTGTCCGAGGTCGCCGACGCCCTCGGCGTGCACAAGACGACCGGGTCGCGCTTGCTCGGCACGCTGGCCGCGCGGGGACTCCTCGAGCGCGACCCGGTCACCCGCCGATACTGGCTCGGGACGGGCATCGTGGGCCTGGCCGGCGCCGCGATCGCCCGACTTCGTGTGGTGAGCCAGGCGCGGCCGGAGCTGGAACGGCTCAGCGCGCTCACGTCAGAGACCGTGAACCTCGCGATCCTCAACGGACGCCACGTGGTCTACGTGGACCAGGTCACTCCGCGGCAAGCCGTGGTGATGGCGAACTGGGTGGGGCGTCGCAGCCCGGCGCACGCCAGCTCGAGCGGGAAGGTCCTCCTCGCGTTCGGGGACGAGCTGGTTCGGAGGGCGGTGCTCTCTCACCGACTCGAACAGCTCACGCCGCGAACGGTCACCGACAAGGCTCGCCTGGGCGCCATCCTCGCCAGCGCCCGTCGGCAGGGATACGTCCGGAGCAGCGGCGAGCTGGAGGAAGGCCTCGTCACGATCGCCGCCCCGGTGCTCGTCCACGGTCGAGCGGTGGCGGCCGTCAGCGTCTCGGGACCGAGCTTCCGGATCCCCGCCCGCGATCAGCCGCACCTCGCCCACCTGGCGATCGACGCCGCGACGGCCGTGGGGCGCAGGATCGGGGGCGAGGTCACGCCATGACCCTCAGGCGGGGAACCGTTGCCCCCACGGCAACGACTGCGTTGCATCGACGGAACCGACTCCATAGCGTGAGCGAGACGAGGCACAAGGGGGGAGCGGGGGGATGAGCGCGAGATCGAAGCTGGCGAGCACGCTCGTGGCACTCGGGTTGGTGGTGGGCTTCTCGACCTCCTCGGCGGCCCAGTCTCCGTCCGCGGCAGCGGAACCGACGACGCTCACCGTCGGCACCGAATACGACCTGTTCACCTCCAATCCGCTTCGCGTGTGCGCGTGCGGGAACGAGTACGAGTTCCTGGGACTCAACTACAACATGCTGCTTCGCTTCAGCGCCGAGGATCTCTCGGCCGCTCCCGAGCTCGCGACGGAGATCCCGACGAAGGAGAACGGGGGCATCTCCGAGGACGGACTCACGTGGACCTTCAACATCAGGGACGACGTCGAGTGGCACGACGGGACGCCCCTCACCGCAGAGGACATCGCCTGGAGCTTCACCTTCTTCGTCGAGAACAAGGTCGGCGCGTACTACGGATACCTACCGGACGACCCCACCTTCGAAGCGCCGGACGCGACGACCTTCGTGTGGGAGATGTCGACCCCGACCTCGGCGCCACTGGCGCCGGCCTGGGCACCGGTCCTTCCGAAACACATCTGGGAGGGGATGGATCTCAAGGAGGCGAAGGCCTTCGAGAACATCCCGGCGATCGGATCCGGCCCCTTCCAGCTCGTGGAGTGGGAGAAGGACCAGTTCTATCGGTTCGAGGCGAACGAGAGCTACTGGAACGGCGCTCCCAAGATCGACGAGGTCCTCTTCCGCGTGTTCGAGAACGAGGAGACGAAGGTGCTCGCGCTTCGAGAGGGCGAGATCGACTTCGTAGACACCGTCAGCCCTCCCCTGTTCGAGTCGCTCCAGGGACAGGAGCACATCGCCACGCATCGGGCGATCGCGGCCGGATTCTCGAGCCTCTCGTTCAACTTCGGGGGGCAGGGGCCGAAAGCCAGCAACCATCCCGCGATCAAGGACCTAGCCGTCAGGCGCGCGATCGCCCACGCGATCGACAAGGAAGCGCTCGTCGAACGGGTCCGGTCAGGCTTCGCGACCCCGGGCACGACGGTGGTAGCACCCCTCTCGCCGTTCCACTACGAGCCGACCGAGGAGGAGTTCATCGAGTTCGACCTCGCCGAGGCGAACCGGCTCCTCGACGACGCCGGGTACGCGGACACCGACGAGGACGGGGTCAGGGAGATGCCGGGCGGAGGCGAGCCGCTCGTGTTCGACGTCGTCGTGATCCCGACCGTCGAATCCTCTGTACCGAACGGCCGCCTCATCGCCGACTGGGCCCGTGACATCGGGATCCGGATGGAGCTGCGTCCGGTGAGCGAGGGGAAGTACTACGACATCTGGCGCAGCGGTGACTTCGACGCGTACATCTGGGGATGGACGCCGGACCCCGACCCGAACTTCATCCTGTCGATCTTCACCACGGACGAGTGCCTCAGCTGGAGCGACGGCTGCTACTCGAACGCCGAATACGACCAGCTGTACGAAGATCAGCAGAGGGCGCCCGATCTCCAGACCCGCATGGCGGTCGTGAATGAGGCGCAGCAGTTCATCTACAACCAGGTTCCGGAGATCGTCCTCTTCTACTCGAACACGCTCCAGGCGTACCGGACGGACACGTTCGAGGGCTACGTGGTCGCCCCTGACCCCGGAGGCTGGCTCCTGTTCCAGTACGGGGTGGATTCCTACCTCGCGGTTGAGCCGGTCGAGGGCGGACCGGTCGGCCCGAGGGGCACGGGCGCGATCTCGAGCGGGATGTGGCTCGTGATCGCCGGTGGGGTGGTGCTCCTCGCCGTCGCGATCGTGCTGATCCGCCGAGCACGGCTGCGGCGGGAGTGACGCGCTGACGGCGGCCAAGGACGGGTGAGCCTTGCGAGGACGGGTCGTCCTCCGGAGCACGTTGCATGCCGTCGGGACGCTCCTGTTCGTCGTGATCTTCAACTTCTTCCTCTTCAGGGTGGTGCCCGGCGACCCGGTGACGCGGATCGCGAGGAGCGAGGGGCTCACCCTCGAGCAGCGGGAGGCGCTCGCGGCGGAGTACGGGCTCGACAAGCCGATGTTGGCGCAGCTGCCCGGCTACATCGGCTCGATGCTCACGCTGGACTTCGGGAACTCGTTCGGCTCCGGCCGGCCGGTCACGAACGAGATCGGCGAGCGGATCGGCAAGACGGCCCTGCTCGTCGGTGTCTCGACGATCGGGTCGATCGCGATCGGCCTAGTGCTGGGGGTCTACGGCGCGTGGAAGCGCGGCTCGGCGCTCGACACCGGTTCGATGACCACCTCGTTGCTCCTGTATTCCGTGCCCGAGGGCTGGCTCTCGCTGGTCCTCCTCATGGTGTTCGGCGCGATCCTCGGGATCTTCCCGATCGGCGGCTACCGGTCCACCAGCGACCTCACGGGATTCGCCTACGTGACCGATGTCCTGAACCATCTGGTGCTGCCGGCGTTCGCCCTCATGATCGCCTACGTGGGGCAGTACGCGCTCATGATGCGCGCGTCGCTCCTCGACGTGATGGGCGAGGAGTACCTCGACCTGGCGCGCGCGAAAGGGATCCGGGAGGAGCACGTGCTGTGGCGCCACGCGGTGCCGAACGCGATCCTGCCGATCTTCACGCTGATCTTCTACAGCTTCGGGTACATCGTCGGCGGGGCGGTGGTCGTCGAGTCGATCTTCTCCTGGCCGGGACTCGGCAACCTCACGTACAAGGCGATCGCGAGTCAGGACTTCCCGGTGCTGCAGGCGGCGTTCCTGCTGACGAGCGCGTCCGTGATCTTCTTCAACCTGCTGGCGGATCTGCTGTACGGCTACCTCGACCCCAGGGTGCGGCGATAGCGGTGGCGGCCGAGATCATGACAGCAGGCCCGGGGCGCCGACAGCTGGCGTGGGCGCGCCGGCGCAGAGCGCTCAAGGTGTTCTGGCGAAGCTTCCGGGAGAACCGGATCGGCATGATCGGCCTGGTCGTGCTCGGCGTGTTCGTGTCGATGGCGCTCTTCGCACCGCTCCTCGCCGATCCCTCCGGGCTGAGCGAAGCCACGGCGCAGGGCCGGCCGTTCGACCCTCCTTCGCTCCGATACCCGCTCGGCACCGACGAGTTCGGGCGGTCCGTGCTCACCCTGCTGATCTGGGGATCGCGCACCTCGCTGCTGGTCGGGCTCCTCGCCACCCTCGGTGCGATGACGATCGGCTCGACGGTCGGCATCGTCGGCGGCTATTACGGACGGGCGATCGACTCGATCCTGAACGCGCTCACGAACTGGTTCCTGGTGATCCCGTGGATCCCGCTCGCGATCGTGCTGGCCGCGTCCCTCAGCCCGGGATTACTCACGGTCAGCATCGTGATCGCGATCACCTCGTGGGCGAGTACCGCACGACTCGTCCGCGCTCAGGTCCTGAGCATCAAGGAGCGCGGCTTCGTGGAACGGACGCGGAGCCTGGGCGCCGGGAGCTGGCACGTGATGACGCGCCACGTCTTGCCGAACGTCTTCCCGATCATCCTCGCGAATACCGTTCTCACGATCGCGGTCGCGATCCTGTCGGAGACGACGCTCGCGATCCTCGGCCTCGGCGATCCGAACCGCACGAGCTGGGGCACGATCGTGGAGGGCGCCTTCGCGCAGGGAGCGATCACGATCGGCGCGTGGTGGTACCTCCTACCCCCCGGCATGGCGATCGCACTGGTCGTGCTCGCCTTCATGCTCGTCGGCAACGCCCTGGACGAGGTCGTCAATCCGCGCCTCCGTGGCCGGTAGCCGGGACGATCAGGGATCTGAGCTGCAATCTTGGGTCGGGGCGGCGGGATTCGAACCCGCGACCTCGTGCTCCCAAAGCACG